>NZ_JAGIXF010000030.1:0-75013 GCF_021483755.1 Burkholderia sp. WTPI3
GGTCCTTGTTATCACTATGAGATTCCCAAAGTCGACAAATATTTGAGTATCGGGAAGTATTCTTGTCATCGTAGTCTCGATGACGACCGAAACCATCGAAAAAAAAGCCGATGTGTATAACAGCACCACACGGAATGCAGTCGTCTTTCGGATACGCCTTTTGATTCTCCCCGATTGCAGCGCGCACTTCCGGCGGGGTTCGATCAGCCGGGTCCAGAGGATTTCTATCAGTCATGCTGCCCTCTCGCGGCGTCTCGCTCAAAGCGGTTACTTTTCATTTCTCTGACAACTACGTCAGGCAAACTCTGCATCGCAGCACCGAAGGCGCCTGGCATACCTTTCGTCTCCTTCACGATCCGTTGCACGATCGGATGCTCATCGAATTTTGGATTAACAAGCTGACTGTAGTACACGTACTGCTCAAGATCATTTGAATCAGTCAGGTGGTACTTCAGCCACCCCTGCGACGCAATACGCGCCGTGCGTCTAAAGGCCACGGACATGTCCGCGTCGTCCGGGTTGGCAGCCTTTCCGTATTTGGTTTGCAACCAGTAATCGACTTCCGTGTAATCGATCCTCGTTCCGCTCATGTCGTTACGAATCTCAAACTCGATGTGGTCGTCCGGGTAAAAGTGCACCGCAAGCACGTCTTCTCCTGCTCTACCCTTGACCTTTGTCGGCGGGAATTTAACCTCGGTCGTCTTGTGGATCTTTTTGATCGGCGCATATAGATCCTTGATCGCTTCATCCGCGTCATAGACTTCCCACTCAACCGTGAAATCCGTTCCCTTCAGCTTGTAGCAACAACTCAACCTTCCAGCGCCAGCACCCGGTGGCAAATCACCTCCTCCACTCGCTCGGTTGCCGTATTTGTCACGAATCGTGAATTCGCTCAGATTGAACGGTGTGTAGTTCAGCCCCATGATGCTGACGCCACGATAGGTCGGCTCGGATGAGAACGCGTCGCAGCCGGCCAGTGCCAACGCTGCGGCCAATAAGGCAAAGAGCCGTCTAATCATGCGGGACCTCTCCAGAATTCCCGGAATCCGAGGCCATCCGAAACACCTCCCGCAAGACCCCGGCATCGATACGACTCAACGCATTCCTAAACGTTTTCTCGCCGCTCATCGCGTGAGCTAACCGCTCCTGAATCACCGGATGTTCGTCGAATCGCGGCGCAATGACAACGCCCTTTGAAACGTAGTTCAAGAGATCGTCATCGTCGGCTATACGGTATCGACCCGCGCGCTCCAGTTGCACCGAAACACGTCGATAAAGCATCAAATCCGTGAAGTCATCGAGCATCGCTCCATACATCGTGCGCAACTGCATCGCTAGCTTGTCGGCGCGACCGAGGTGCAGCAACGCCATGTGTTGCTCGACTGTCATCACCTGTTCTCGCGCGACGATCGCATCGACCACACCAGCATCGTTACGCCATATGATCTCGTTCAATTCACGATCGCGATGCCAGATCTCGGCGCACGGCGAGAGAAATGTCCGAGCCTGTTCTGCATTCCAGACTGCCCGTAACCGGTCAAGAATCCGGTTATCGTAGAAATGCAGGAAGTACGCGCGCTTGTCGGGCGTCGAGTAACGGCAGAACGATCGAAAATGCTCAAGGAGAGACCGGTTCGGAAACGGTGACCATATCCACGTCAGCATGTGCAATCCGGTCGACTCTCTCCAGAGCCGCCGGACAAGCCGACTCTGGAGGCCGCGCGGGTCATCGAACGCGAAGCGATCGATCGCAATCAGATAGGGGGCAATGTCCGTATAGGACTCGAGAACGGTGCCGTCCCACAGCGACTGCCATTCAAGCCCGGGGACCTGAGCCAGCAGCTTGTCGAGATCCGGATTTGCGCGCGCATCAGCAAGTATGTACAGGTACGCCGAAACGTCCTGCGCATCGAACGCCTCGAATTGCGCCAACAATCGATTACGCCACCCCTCCCCTGCCGCGTTCGAGTCAGCGGTTGACACGACAAGCTCGGCTCCAGCCATCAGGCAACCTCCGTCATCGCTTCGACACCACGATGTGCATCCAGCAAACACTCCTTGCATGGCCCAATGGGCATACTCGGCAGACGAGCCGAAAGCGAGGCAGGGCCAGTCCAGTGGAAATTTCCGCACTTGAGCGTAATGTCCCCCGGGCATCCGAGTTCGATGTTGCCGCCGTCGATCTTGAGATAGGCGCCACCGCTAGTCAGTGTCAGCGCACCGCGCGAGGCCGCGAGAATCCCCCCATCGGTGCTGGTGAAGTTCATGTCCTTCGATGCCGACAGCGCCATCGCACCGGTGCGGGCCTGCACAACGACATCCTGTTTGGCGGCGATGACCCGCACCCCCTGTGCCTGCGCGAAGAGCGATACCTGTCGTCCCGCCGCAACGGTGAAGTTCCGCATGATCCCGATGTCGAAATTGCCTCCAGCCGTCGCGATCAAATTCCGGTCTGCATTGACCTGCAAATGCTCCCCGGACGTAAGCCCAATACCTGACGGCGCACTCGCAAGAATGACCGCGCGCGTCAAGCCGTTCAGGGCTTCCGTATAGAAGGACTTCTGTTGCTGCAACTCGGCAACGGTTGCCTCCGCCGCTCGTACCGCTTCGGAAAGCGACTCCATGCGATCGATCGCCCGCTGCAACTGCTCTTGGGCGTCTTTCATGTCGAGTTGGCGCCCCGAGGCGCCAATCTGCGCTTCGGTACTCAACAGCATGCCCTTCGGGCCGCGCGCCGCAAGATGCCCGTCGGTACGTAGTTCGGCCCCCTGACCTCGTTCGTTGCGATCACCGTCGACCATATGCCCAAGATTCAGCTCACTGGCCTGAAACGGCGTCGTCAGGTGGACATGTTCGTTGCTCTCCTTGTCCTCCATCCGCAACTCATTCCGCGCAGCTGTCCGAATCAGGTTCCGCGTATGGTTCAGGTTGTTCACCAGATCCGGATGCACGCTGTCATGCATTGCCCCGATGATCACCGGCCGGTTCGGATCGCCGTCCGCATGGACGATCGCTACCTCCGCCCCGTCGATCAACGGAAAGTGATGCCCGTAGTTGTCGCCGCTATAGGGCTTCGCAAACCGCACCGGCCGGCTGGTCCCTCCCGGGCTCCATTCATCGAGATCGAACGGCAGCTTGATCACGTACCAGCCCTGCTCGGTCAGATACGCATACTTGTAGTTGCCCGGCGACGTAATCCGTGCCGGCAGAATCCCGTCGACCACCGGCCGAGAAACCCAAGCCATCGACGTGCGCCATACACGATCCGACGGAATCCCCTCGAACGCCACCCAGTACGACTCGTTCCGCCCGCCGTGCGACTCGACCGACGTCACGAAAACCCCGTGCTTCGCATCGGCCGGATTCGGCTCGATCCGCATCACTTCGCCGGCTTCGAGCCAGAACGGATTGCCCGTCCCCTTGAACGTAATCTGTCCGGCCAGATACGCTTCGTGCCGCAGCCGGGCAATCTGCTTACCCTCTTCCGGTGTCTCGTAATGCTCGCCCCAGCGATAATCGACCGCGTCCGTCGTCTTGTCGTCGCGTGCCATGTTTTCCTCTACAAGCAACGACACCTCAGCCTGTCGATGGTTGTAGTCATGCAACCGCACCGCCTCCGGCACACGCTTCATCTCGCGCCCGAGCGTCTTGACCGCATCGGCACCGACACTCTCGAGCCCCGAGTCCCACCGATACGGCACCGTGCGCTGCTTGCGTGCATACGCATCCAGATCGTCGCCGAACACCACCACCGCGCGATCCTTCTTCTGCTCCCAGCGAAACCAGATGCCCTCTTCCGCGCAAATGCGCTGAATGAAGGCAAATGTCGTCTCGCGATACTGCGTCACGTACTCGCGACGCTTGTATTGCCCGCGCAACTGGAACTGGAAATCGACACCCGCTCGGTATCCGTAGTGCCGCAGCGTGTCGGTCACGATCTCCCCGACCGACTGCTTCTGAAACAGCCGACTGGTCACGCCACGGTCGAGATCCGCCAGCGTCGGCGCGAGCACGACCCGGTAGCGCGTCTCGTCCGCCGACGTCTCGAACTCGTCGAACTGCATGATCACGCCATGCACCGTATACGCCGCCGGCTTCGCACTGAACTGCGCCGCGTTGTCCCCGAACATCTTCCGCAGGTAATCCATGTCCGGATCGACCGGATCGGCAATGAACTTCGCCGGCCGCCCCAGCACCTGGTCCATCGGAATGCCCGCCGCCGGGCTCGTGAATTCGATCTCGTATCGATAAAGCTGGCTTACGCGGTCGAGCCCCTCGAACTTCAGGATCGAGAACGGCGCCGGATGCGGCGCCAGCTTCAATTCATAAGCTTGCGTCGGCAAAATCATCGACATGGATTCCCTCACTTGCGCACAACGCGCCCCGCCGCCGGAACAACCATCGACGCCCCGGCGGCCCACATGCAAACCTCAGATCAGTTCTTGGCCTTCGGCATCTGCGACACGAGCGACAGCCCGATATCCATCCCTTCGACCTGGAAATGCGGGACGATGAACAGCTTGATCCTGAAGAAGCCCGGGTTGTCCTCGATATCCTCGACCATCACACTCGCCTCGCGCAGCGGATGCGACGCCTGCAGCTCGTCGCCCGGATCCTTCATCTCGGTCACGAGCCCCTTGATCCAGTTGTTCAGCTCGAGCTCGAGCAGACGACGATCCTTGGTCGTGCCGATGTTTTCGCGCTGAATCAGCTTCAGGTAGTGCGCGATGCGCGACAGCAGGAAGATGTATGGCAGCCGCGCGTTGATGCGGCTGTTCGCGGTCGCTTCCTTGGTCTCGTACAGCGCCGGCTTCTGCGCCGAGTTCGCCGAGAAGAAGCATGCGAAGTCGTGGTTCTTGTAGAACGACAGCGGGATGAAACCAAGATTCGCGAACTCGAACTCGCGCGTTTCCGGGATCAGCACTTCGGTCGGGATCTTCGGCTGGTAGCCGGTGCCGAGGTCGTACAGGTGAACCGGCAGGTCTTCGATCTTGCCGCCCGCCTGCGGCCCGCGAATCTGCACGCACCAGCCGTTGCTCATGAAACTGCGCACCATGTTCGCCGCGAACGCGAATGACGCATTCATCCACAGGTACTTGTCGTGATCGGGGCCCTTGACGGCCTCCTCGTAATTGAACGCCCGCACCGGCGCCGTGTCCTTGCCGTACGGCAGGCGGCCGAGCACGCGCGGCATCGTCAGGCCCACGTAACGCGCATCGTCGGTATCGCGGAAGCTCTTCCACTTGATGTACTCGGCGCGATCGAAATAGTTGCCGATGTCCTGGATCGCGGCGACTTCCTCCATCGACTGCTTGCCGAAAAACGCCGGCCCGACCGCGCCGATGAACGGCATGTGCGCGGCAGCCGCAACCTTCGAGATATTGCGCAGCAGCGCGACGTCCATCGGCGAATTCGCGAACTCGAAGTCGCTGATCATTGCGCTGATGGGCTGGCCGCCCGGCGTGTCGTATTCCTCGACGTACGTCAGGCGATACAGGCCGCTCTGGATCAGTTCCGGCGTATCCTCGAAGTCGCGCTGCAGCGCGTCCTTCGACACGTCCAGCACTTCGATGCGCGCGTTCTTGCGGAAATCGGTGCGGCTCACGAGCATCTTCAGGCCGCGCCAGCGTGCCTCGAGCGCCTGGAATGCCGACGTATGCATCACGGCGTCGAGCTGGCGGCTGATCTGCCGGTCGAGCTGGCCGATATGGAAATCGAGCAGTGACTTGTCGAGACGGTCCACCGGCTGGCGCGCGTTCGCGACGAGTTCGAGGAATGCGCCCATCCCGCGCGCGATCCGCTCGTCGGCCGACGCGTCGGACAGCATGTCGTTGTCGCGGAACGCCTCGAGCGGGCGCGCTTCGCTGATGGGCTTCAGGTTGATCTTGCTGCATAGCGACGCATAGACGCTGTCGATATCCCCGTGCGGGGCGTCCAGCACGACGGCTTCGGTCGCACTGCTCTGCTGGGTTTCAGTGGATTTCATGTCGGATCCTGTCTGCGATCGAATCGTTACGATGTTGCGGAATGCGCTGAACGCGCGTTTTGCCCAGCGCCGCTCACGCATGCCCCTCCGGCTGCGTCGCGGCGGTCGCGATCTGCGCGAGTTCGCCGCGCAGCTTCGCGGACAGGCGGTCGTCCTTCAGCACCTTCTCGAACTCGCGGCGGAACGTGCCGTTGTCGAGCAGGTTCGATTTGAGGTCGCGCAGCAGATTGCGCATCGCGAGGAGCGCCTGCAACTCGGGAATCTGACGCGCGACCTGCTCGGGCTCGAAATCCTTGATCGACCGAAACGACAGGTTGACCGGCAGCGCCGAACCGTCGCCGGCCAGCGTGTTGTCCGCGGCGATCTTCAGATCCGGCGCGTAGTCGGCCAGCACGGCATCGAAGTTGTTCTTGTCGATGTTCACCTTCTTGCGCTCGGCGAGCGGCGCCTGCTCGCGGCCGGCACTAAAGTCACCTGCCACCAGCAGCTTCAGCGGCAATTCGACTTTCTTCTGCGCCCCGCCCGTATGCAGATCCAAGGTGATCGACACCCGGCTCTTCGGGATCTCTCGCTGAAAGCTATCCAATTCGTTTTCCTTATCTCATGAAGCTTGACGACTCCGCGACATGCACCCACGACCACGGATGCTCCGTCGTCCGCACCGCCCATGCCAAACCCGGCAACGGGCATCGACGAACGATCGAGTCGGATATTCGCGGCCCGATATTCGACTCAGGCGGCAGAAAATATCACGCCCCCTGTCGGCGAGTAAACCTAAAACACGAATAATCGTAAATTGACGAAACCACGGCCATTTACAATAAGACCAGTCCGATTCCAACCATCTAATTTAGATACTCACATAGACACCCGAACACCCCCCATCAGTCGCTATCAAAAAAATCCATAAAAATATCGCAAGTCATTGATTTATATACATATCAATCCAAAAAATTAGAGCATAAAGTCTCAATAAAAACCCGCGCCATGACAGCCGCATCCAGAAAACAATTTCCACCCAATTAATCTCAAAATAAACACCCCATCCATCTCAGTTTAACCGAAACACTTTCCAACAAATTCTAATAAAACGGGGTATACGAAATCAGGAAACGACGTATAGAATCGGCGCCTCATAATTCCTACATCGGTATTGACCACACCATGCGGATCGACAAACCGCTCTGGCATGAAGGGCTGATTCTTACGCAGCAGCATTTCCAGCAGCAGGAGCGCTGGAACGGGTTCGCGCTGCAGCAACTGGCTTCGGCGACCACCGTTGCGCCGTGGGGAACGCTGAGCGTCGACGTCGACGAGGAAGCACTGGCTTCGCATCGCCTGAAGCTCACCCGGCTGCAATTGCGTTTCCCCGACGGTACGCCGATCGACACGACCGTCGCAGATGCGTTGCCACCCGCGCGCGATCTCGTCAGAGAAATTCCCGCCGATACCCAGCGCATCGACGTGCTGGCCGCACTTGCGCTACCCGATGCGAACGGCAGCAACTGCCGTTTCGATGAAACGGCGCTGGCCCGCCCACGCCGAACGTATCGCGAGTTCGTCCGGGTGACGGACCTGAACGGTGCAAGCGAGACCGAAATAGCCGCCGAACGCCATGCCGTCCGGTTGTTGTTCAGCTCCGAATCGCATGCGGACGACACCGTATGTGGGATCGCACGCCTGACGCGCACGACAAGCGGGCAGTTCCAGGTCGATCGCCAATACGTCCCGCCATGCCTGACGCTGTCCGGCCACACGCTGCATATCGAGCGCATCCAGCGGATGGCCGACATCCTCGCCGCCAAAAGCGCACACCTCGGTGCGCGCCGCAGCGAACGCATCGAACAGGTAGCCGAGTACGGTGTCGCCGACGTTCAGCTCTTCTGGCTCCTGCACTGCATTCACCAGGCCTGGCCGCACCTGCGCTTCCTCGCGTCGCACCCGGGGCAGCCGACCGATCGCCTGTACCAGGTACTCGCACAATTGGCCAGTTCGCTGACCACGTTCTCGACGCGCGTCTCGCTGACCGACATTCCGCCCTACGACCATGCGGGCGCCCATGACGTCTTCGCGACACTCGAATCGCTGATCCGCGATCTACTCGACGCGATCATCCCGTCACGTGTCGTCTCGATCGGGCTCTCGCACACGACGCCGACCACCTGGATCGGCCAGTTCCGTGACGAGCGCATCGTCGAAGATGCCGCGGACTGGTATCTCTCCGTCAATGCCGCGTTGCCGGCGTTCGAGCTGATCGAGCAGTTTCCGCGTCTGTGCAAGATCGGCGCGCCGGATGACGTCGAGCACATCGTCAATTCCGCCGTGGCGGGAATTCCGCTCAAAGCCGTGCAGCGGGTACCCGGCGCCATACCGGTCCGGCTGGACAACCACTATTTCGCGCTTGACGCGCACGACGCCGCGCATGCGCGGATGCTCGCCGCGCGCGCTTGCCAGATCTATCTGCCTGCGTCGATTCCCGACGCGTCACTCGAACTGTATGCGGTGCTGCGATGATGAATGCCGCCGTCTCCATGCGTCACGAAACCGCGCTGCTTGCGCGCGATCCATCCCCCGGTCACGCCCATCGACCGTCGATGCGCGCGCTGCTGCGCGATACCGCATTGCTCGTCACTCACCTGTCGAACGGCGGCCAGGTCGACAACGCTGAAAGCTTGCGTCAGCAGTGCCGCCTGCTTGTCGCACAGTTCGAGACCGCGCTCGATGCGCAAGGCATCGCCGCGGACGTGCGGGACGACGCGATCATCGCCCAGTGCGGGCTGATCGACGAGGCCGCACTGCGGCACTTGTCGGCTTCGGACAAGGCGAACTGGGAATCCACGCCGCTGCAGGTCGAGCGATTCGGCACGCACGACGCTGGCACGCGCGTCTACGAGCGGCTCGACTACCGGATGCGCGAACCCGCGCCGAACGTCGACCTGCTCGAATGCTATGCAGTCGTTCTCGGCCTGGGGTTCCGCGGCCGTTATGCCGCGCGCTCGGGTCCGGCCGCGGGCGCCCGCGATGGTGAAGCGAAACGTCAGGCATTGCTCGCCGCGCTGGTTGCGCAGATCGATCAATCGCGGCCGGCGATCCGCCCGGGGTTCGTCACCCATCGGTCCGACATGCGACTGATCGACCGGCTCAGGCATGTGTCTCCATGGGTGGTCGCCGGCGTGGCATGCGTCATCGCGATACTCACCTGGTTCGCATGGGATCGAATCCTCGATGCCGAACTGACCCAACTCGTTCAGAGAGCAAAACGGCCGTGAGTTCGGGCATCTCGCTCCCAATGGCAGCAACCCGCGCCGATTCCGATGCGGCACGCGCGGCCTTGTCGGGCCTTGGCTATCCGCTCGGTACGGTCGTGGCGCTGTCCGCGTCACTGGCACTGGCCGTCGTCGGGTGGGTTTTACCTGTCGATCGCGGCGTCATGTGGGGATGGATGGCGATCATCGTCGCGTTGTCCGCGCTGATCGTCTGGCTGCATAAGCGCAGCTTGGCGCACGCCCGCGAAAGAAACGTTCACGTGATTGCGCAACTGGGCGCGGCGACCGCCGACCTGCCGGTCACGCTGCGCACCAGAATGCCGCTCGCGCTCGTCGCGGGCGACGGCTTGCCCGCCCTGTTCGATCGCGATCCGGCCCGAGCGCGTTTCGTTCATGTCGGCGACGGGGCCGTCTGGTTGCGAGCCGATCGCCCTCAAGATCTTCCCCGGCTCGCCGTCGCGGTCCGCCAGTGGCGAGGCGGCCACGCGCCCGATTGTGTCGTGCTGTCGGTCGCGCCAGGCCTTCATGCGAACGACGACACGCTGTCGCAGTCACTGCGCGTGATCCGGCAGGCCGTGGCGGACGCGTCTCGCATGCTCGGCACGTCGCTGCCCGGCTATGTCGCCATCTATCAGCGGCTCTCGGACGCAAATGCCACGGCGGCGCCGACGGCTGGCGAATCGGCTGTCCGGTGGTATGGCATGTCGGCCAGATCGGCAATCGTCGACATGCAGTGCTTCGACACTGCCATCGACGCGGCCGAGTCGGATGCGCTCCATGCCGACGGGAGTCCGGTTGCCGCGGCACGCGCCGCCGGCGTCGCATCGATGACCGGGTGGGCCCGACGCGTCGTGTTCGACACGCTGACGGATCGACGCCAGCCCGCATCGCCCTGGCCATTGTTCGGCGCCGGTTGGGTCGACCATGGTCCGGCGACGGCTCCCGGCAAACCGTGGGAACGTGAAGTCCGCAGCCGGACAGGCATCGCACCCGCCGCACTGCCTGGGTCGCCGCTGCCCTGGCCGTTGCCGCAGCCGCTGCTCGACGCGATGCCGCGCCGATCGTGGCGGCCGCCCCGCCTCATCGCCGTCGCGCATATCGTTGCAATCGTTGCCTGCGCGGCAATCGCCGCCATCTGCGGAGCCGCGCGGAACAACGCTGCGTTGATGACACGCATCGGCGAGCATCTCGAACGCTACAACGGTATCCCGGCCACGCAGGACGCGGCCAAGCGCGACGCGCTCAGGTCCCTTGCGTCGGACCGCGATCAGCTCGACCGGTACGCGCGCGTCGGCGTTCCGCTTCGACTGTCGTTCGGCACCTACCGCGGCGCGGCGCTGCTGCCGGTCCTCAACGAGACGATCGCCTCGTACGAGCCGCCCGCGCCGCCGCCCGCCGTCATCACGCTGGACAGCATGTCGCTGTTCGACAGCGGCAAGGCACAACTCAAGGCCGGCACGACGCGCGCGATGGTCGATGCGCTCCAACTGATCAAGACCCATCCCGGCAAGCGCGTGCTGATCGCAGGCTACGCGGACGACAAGGGCCGACCCGATCGCAACCTGACACTGTCGATCGATCGCGCTTCGGCCGTACGCGACTGGCTTGTCGACGCATCCGGCATCCCGCCGACACGGTTCGCGATCCAGGGCTACGGCGATACGCGACCGGTCGCGGATAACGCTACCCCGGAAGGGCGGGCGAAGAATCGCCGGGTCGAAATCACGCTCGTGCCCGATACACCGGCGCCGGTCATCCCGACCCGCACCGTGAAGTAATACGCATTTGGGTTCCCGGGGCGACCGCCCCGGGCTTGTCAGCGCCGGAATCCAGTTCCGGCGATTCGCAGTACGAAGAAAAAGGAGAAGAAAAATGGCAGTTCCGGCCTACATGTGGCTCAAGGACGACGGTGGCGCGGACATCAAGGGTTCGGTGACCGTCCAGGATCGGGAAGGCAGCATCGAACTGGTTGCGTTCGATCACGGCGTGCACATCCCGACCGACGGCAATACGGGCAAGCTGACCGGCACGCGCGTGCACAAGCCGATCACGCTGACGAAGGAAACCGACGCATCGACGCCGTACCTGTACAAGGCCGTGACGAGCGGCCAGACGCTGAAGTCGGTCGAGATCAAGTGGTACCGCATCGACGACGCGGGCAAGGAGAAGGAGTACTTCAACACGAAGCTCGACAACGTGAAGATCGTCGCAGTGAGGCCGAAGATGCTCGACATCAAGAACCCCGACTACGAGAGACACAACCACCTCGAAGACGTGGAACTGCGTTACGAGACGATCACGTGGTCGTACAAGGACGGCAACATCATCCACAAGGACACCTGGAACGAACGTTCCTGAATGCCGACCCGCTGGCGGAATCCGTCGTGTTTGCGCGGCGGGATTCCGCCTCTCCCGGGCGCCCGCCCTCTTCCCTTCCTGATACACCACCGACATGACGCCGCCTCTCAGGGACGCTTCCCATCTCATTCGTCGCCTCAATCCCCACTGTACGCGCGCACTCGAGGCCGCCGCGAGTCTTTGTCAGACCCGGCTCGCGGATGAAATCGCGGTCGAGCACTGGATGCTTAAGCTGATCGAGGCGGACGACGGCGACATTCCCGCGCTTCTGCGCCACTACGACCTCGACATCGAGGCCGTCTCGGACGCCATGCTCGACGTGATCGACCGCATGCCCCGCACGCTGCGAGGCATGCCGGCGCTGTCGCGGCAACTCGCCACGGTGATCGAGGATGCGTGGACGCATGCGATGGCCGACGACCCCGACAGCACCATTCGCTCCGGGCATCTGCTGCAGGCCATCGTCGACGCGCCACATGTGCTGCGCACCCAGCGGGCCTGGCCGTTGCTGTCAATCCCCAGTGTGCAGATCCGGCGCGTGCTGCCCCGGCTCGGAAGACAATCTTGCGAAAACGGAGTTCACGAACCCGTATCGACGCGCGAAACCGCCGCGATCGATACGCTGCCGGGCGACGGAACGACGACGATGCCCTCCTCTGCGCCGCACGCGCCCGCGCGCGCGATCGAGCATGATGCACTCGTCCGCTTCGCGCTCGACCTCACCGACAAGGCGCGTCGCGGCGAAATCGATCCCGTCTTCGGACGCGATCGCGAGATCCGCCAGATGATCGACGTGCTCGCGCGCCGCCGCAAGAACAATCCGATCCTGGTCGGCGAGCCGGGCGTCGGCAAGACCGCGCTCGTCGAAGGGCTCGCGTTGCGGGTCGTCGACGGCAGTGTGCCGGAGACGATCCGCAACACCCGCATCCTGACGCTCGATCTCGGTTTGCTGCAGGCCGGTGCCGGTGTAAAGGGCGAATTCGAGCAACGGCTGAAGAACGTGATCGACGAGGTGCGGGCATCCGCGACGCCGATCCTGCTGTTCATCGACGAAGCACACACGTTGATCGGCGCGGGTAACGCAGCCGGCGGCGCCGACGCGGCCAACCTGCTCAAGCCGGCACTCGCGCGCGGCGAGTTGCGCACGATCGCGGCAACCACGTGGGCCGAGTACAACCAGTATTTCGCACGCGATGCCGCGCTCGAACGGCGCTTTCAGGTCATCAAGGTCGACGAACCTGACGATGAAACGGCCTGCCTGATGCTGCGCGGACTCTCGGGCCGCTACGCGAGCCATCACGAAGTCCACATTCGCGACGAAGCGATCGTCGCAGCCGTACGGCTGTCGCGCCGCTACATTCCGGCTCGCCAACTGCCGGACAAGGCCGTCGACCTGATCGATACGGCAGCCGCACGCGTGCGAATGGCACGCGATGTGCCGCCGGCGGAGCTGCAACAGGCACGTGCGACGCTGGCCGCGCTCGAACTGGAACGCGCCGCGCTCGGTTCGGACATCCGCGCCGGCATTATCGACGTAGCCGGGCGGCACATCGCGATCGACACGGAACACGCAGACGTGCGCGACACCGCCGATGCCTTGCTCAGCCAGTACACGCGAGAACGCGAACTCGTCGGCATCCTGCGTGCCCTCCGCGGCTCGGCCGATCAGGCGCCCGATCCGGTCGCTGTTTCCAACACGCTCGACGCGTTATCGACCGTTCAGGGTAAAACGCCGATGATCTCCCCCGACGTCGACGCGCAATCCATCGCGCGGGTCGTCGCCGAATGGACCGGCGTGCCGGTCGGCAATCTCGTCGAGGACGAACTGCGGAGCCTGCTCGCGCTCGAGTCGACGCTCGCAGCCCGCGTGATCGCGCAGGACGATGCGATCGCCGCCCTGGCGGAGAGCCTGCGCACCGCCAAGGCCGGCCTGAAGAGTGAACATGTGCCGCTCGGCGTGTTCCTGCTTGCAGGACCGTCCGGCGTCGGCAAGACCGAGACGGCGCTCGCGCTCGCCGACGTGTTGTTCGGCGGCTCGGCTGCGTTGACAACGATCAACCTGTCGGAGTACCAGGAAGCGCACACGGTATCGCAGCTCAAGGGCTCGCCGCCCGGCTACGTCGGGTACGGGCGCGGCGGCGTTCTCACCGAAGCCGTGCGTCAACGCCCATACAGCGTCGTGCTGCTGGACGAAGTGGAGAAAGCGCATCGCGACGTGCTCGACATCTTCTATCAAGTGTTCGATCGCGGCACGATGCGCGATGGCGAAGGGCGCGAGATCGATTTCCGCCATTGCGTGATCGTGATGACGTCCAATCTCGGCAGTACGCAAATCGACGGCGCAACCGCCGGGAATCCGTCTATCACGCAGAGCGCGTTGTGCGCAGCCATTCATCCGCAACTGGTCGCGCATTTTCAGCCGGCACTACTTGCACGTTTCCAGACGCTCGTGTATCGGCCGCTCGATACCGCGGCGCTCGCGTCGATCGTGCGGCTCAAACTGGACAAGGTCGCGGATCGCCTGCATCGGCAACACGCAGTGACGCTTACCGGCGGCGACGACCTGATCGAATCGATCGCGCAGCACTGCGTGTCGCGGGAATCCGGCGCGCGCGGCGTCGATGCATTCCTGAACCAGCGCGTGCTGCCGGTCGTTTCCCGCGAACTGCTTGCACGGATGGCATCGGGTATCACGACATCGGCGATCTCACTGACAACCGGGGCGACAGGTGATCTGACAATCGAATTCGATGATCCGCAGACCCGACGATCACGACAAGAAAAACCGATCATGTCAGGAGCGATAGCAACACGATGACCGCAGGCCCCTCCCTCTACGACATGCTGCTCGGCCAGATCGGCGGCGAGCCGATCGGCGCTTACGACGACCGGACGCTCGAATGCCTGAGCGTGCAGCAGAACGTGCGCCGCATTCTCAATACGCGGGCCGGCGCGCTCAAGCACCTTCCCGGCTACGGACTGCCCGACCTCACGAACATCTACAAGGCATTGCCCGCGTCGGCGCATTTGCTCAAGCAGCAGATGGAAGCCACGCTACTGACGTATGAGCCGCGCATTCGTTCGATCGACGTCGGGATCGTCGACAATCGCGACCCCGGCATCCTGGTCAGCTTCGAGATGACATGCCATCTGAAGAACGCCGGGCTCGTGCGCTTCGGCACCTACTTTGAACCGCCGGGCCGCCTGCGCATCGAACGGTCGTGATCGCACCCCCTCACTGTCCGTGCGCCAGATGCGCGGCAAATCCCACCTTTTCCGGCGCGATCTCCGTCTTCAAGGTCAGCGCCGGAATCTCGTAGTCTCCCGCATTCTGCCGCCGGAACGGGATCGGTTGCACAGTCCACAGTTCGTCGAGACGCTTGCCGAGCGCCGCACGCGTTTCGTCGAAACGCACGTCGTCCATCCTTCCCGCCCGGTAGATCACGAACGGCGGCAGCACGTCGAATCCCGGGTAATACAAAATGCCGTGCTGGATCGGGAACAACACGTCGTCGATCGGCCCGTTGATGCCGCGCGCGCTGTAGTGCGATTCCCATCCGCCCGTCGTGACGATCATCATCGCGCGCTTGCCGGCGAACGAGCCTTCGCCGTAACGATCGCCCCAATGCCGGTCGGAATGCTCGCCGACGCCATATGCGAAACCGTACGCATACACACGCTCGACCCAGCCCTTCATGATCGCCGGCATCGAGAACCACCACAGCGGAAACTGCAGGATCACCGCGTCGGCCCACTTCAGCTTGTCCTGTTCGCGCGCGATGTCGTCGCGCTGCGTGCCCGTCTCGAACGCATGCTTCGAATCGAGCGCCGGATCGAAGCGCGCATCGGGCGCGCGGTCGGTCACGTCGTTCGCATCGAATGCGGCCTTCCAGTTCATCGCGTATAGATCGGTTACCTGCACGGCATGGCCCGCCGCTTCCAGATGTTCGACCGCAAAGTCCCGCAGCGCACCGTTCAGCGAGCGCGGTTCGGGATGGGCGTAGACGATCAGCACGTTCATGTTCACAGCTCCGTTGATTGATTGACTGCAGGATGCCGTCGCCGAAGGTATATTGGAAATGAATTCCAGATATTCCAGGTATAGCGATGAACAATCTCAGACGGCTGGACCTGAACCTGCTGGTCACGCTGGACGTGCTGCTCGCGGAGCACAACGTCACGCGCGCCGCCGAAAAACTGAACATATCGCAGCCGTCGGTCAGCGTGCAGTTGCAGAAGCTGCGCGACCTGTTCGGCGACCCGTTGCTGCTGCCTGGGCCGCGCGGCATGCGGCCGACCGCCCGCGCGGAAACGCTGCGCGAGCCGCTGCGGGTTGCGCTCGACGCGATCGAACGCGCGGTGCTGACGGCTACGCCATTCGATCCGGCAACCGCGACGAATACCTGGCGTGTAGCCGCGACCGACTATGGCGAATCGACGATCGTGCTGCCCGCGCTAAATACGTTGCGTTCGGCTGCACCGGGGACGCGGCTCGCCGTCGTCGAACTCGTGCCGCCGCGCATCGAGCAGGAGGCGGAACGAAACGGGATCGACCTCGCGCTCCATACGACCGAAGGATCGCCGGAAGGAATGCGGCGCCTGCCGCTGTTCACGGAGCGATACGTGCTCGTCGGCCGCGCGGGGCATCCGAAGCTGAAGCGGCGTCCCACGCTCGCGCAGTTCGGCGCACTGGAACACGTGATCGTGTCGCCCGACGGCGGCGGCTTCTTCGGCGTCACGGACGAAGCGCTCGCGAAAGCGGGCGCTGCACGACGTGTCGTGCTGTCGGTTCCGCATTTCCTGTTCGTGCTGTCGGCCGTCGCCACCACCGACCTCGTCGCGATGCTGCCCGAGCGGCTGGTGCGCAACACGCCCGCGTTGCGCGTCGTGGAGGCGCCGGTCGAGGTTCCCGGCTACGAGATGTCGATGCTGTGGCACGAACGTGTGCATCGCGATCCGGCGCATCGATGGTTGCGCGAGACGATCGCCGCGTCGGTATGAATCGCTGGCCGCCGACCGTCCGAAACCGGCCGTCGCACACGTGTATTCATTCAGGGCTTGAAACCGCCACGAACACTGTATATATTTACAGTGCTTTTGCACCATTTGACCCGAATTCCGTCGGCCATGACGGACGGACTTTTGTGAGGCGACCATGTTCCAGTCATCCGCATTCGATCCCGAGCAACCCGGTTTCAACCCGGCCCATTTCGAACGTGCCGCGCAGCGGGCGGTCGTCGATCTGCAGCGTGTCGTCGGCGGCCCCGCGCAGCGCGCGCTCGGCCTGCGACGCCGCACCCATCCGGCCGCCGTCCGTACGATGAGCTGGCAGGCGCTGCTGAACGTCGAAGAGCTCGCGTTCTCGAATTCCGGTTTCCTGAGCCGCAACGACCCGACGGTCGTCGACGCGTTCATCCGGCTGCGCGACAGCCGGCTGGTGGCCGCGGACGTCGAGGAACCGGTCGACTGGCGTCGCGACGACGACGATCTGCCGGCTGTCTACCTGATCGTCAAGGCGATGCTCGAAGCAGAAGAGGAAGAACGGGCCGAAGCGGCCTGACGCGCATCGGCCGGTTGCGGGATCGCGTCGTCGCGTTGCACGGCGGCGCGGGATGTCCGTTCCGTTCTGCCGGCTGCACCGGAATGCCGATACACCGGCATGACAGTCGCGAAGCATCGCGCATGCAGACTACCGCCGCGCGACGACGCTTCGCGCCGATGCCCGAAGCAACGCCCGTTACAACCGCGCCGCGAGCCGCGCCCCCTGGTCGATCGCGCGCTTCGCATCGAGCTCGGCAGCCAGTTCCGCGCCGCCGATCAGGTGCACCGGGCGTCCGGCCGCCTGCAACGGCGCGAGCAGCGCGCGCTGCGGCTCCTGCCCCGTGCAGAGCACGATCGTATCGGCCTCGATGCACGCGGGATCGGTGCGCTGCTCGCCATACGACACGTGCAACCCGCGCGCATCGATCCGTTCGTAGTTCACGCCGCCGATCATCTTCACCTGCTTCATCTTCAGCGTCGCGCGGTGAATCCAGCCGGTCGTCTTGCCTAGCCCCTTGCCGAGCGGCGCGGCTTTACGCTGCAGCAGCGTCACTTCGCGAGCGGGCGGCGCGACCCGCGCACGCGTCACGCCGCCACGCGTCGCGGCCGGATCGGTCACTCCCCACTCGGCCTTCCATTCGTCCAGATCGAGCGTCGGCGACTCGCCGTCCTGCACCAGATATTCGGCGACATCGAAGCCGATCCCGCCCGCGCCGACCACCGCGACGCGCCGGCCGACCGGCTGCCGGCCGGCCAGCACGTCGATATAGCTGAGCACGTTCGGCCCGTCCTGCCCCGGAATCTTCGGATCGCGCGGCGCAACGCCGGTCGCGAGCACGATCTCGTCGTAGCCGCCCGCGATCAGGTCGCTCGCGTCGACACTCCGGTTCAGATGCAGATTCACGCCGGTCAGCTCGACTTGCCGGCCGAAGTAGCGCAGCGCTTCATCGAACTCTTCCTTGCCCGGAATCCGCTTCGCCATGTTGAACTGGCCGCCGATCTCCGCCGCCGCATCGAACAGGTCGACCTGATGCCCGCGCTGCGCGAGCACGGTCGAGCACGCGAGCCCAGCCGGGCCCGCACCCACCACCGCGATACGCTTCGGCTGCTGCGCACGCGTGTAGGTCAGCTCCGTCTCGTGACAGGCACGCGGATTCAGCAGGCACGACGCAATCTTGTTCTTGAACGCGTGGTCGAGACACGCCTGATTGCAGCCGATGCAGGTGTTGATCTCGTCCGCGCGACCCTGCGCGGCCTTGATGACGAACTCGGCATCCGCAAGCAGCGGCCGCGCCATCGACACCATGTCCGCGCAACCGTCGGCGAGAATCTGCTCGGCCACTTCGGGCCGGTTGATCCGGTTGGTCGTCACGAGCGGGATGCCGACTTCGCCCTTCATCTTCTTCGTCACCCATGCGAACGCACCGCGCGGCACCGACGTCGCGATCGTCGGCACGCGTGCCTCGTGCCAGCCGATTCCCGTGTTGATGATTGTCGCGCCCGCTCGCTCCACCGCCTTCGCGAGCTGAACGGTCTCGCTCCAGTCGCTGCCGTCCGGGATCAGGTCGAGCATCGACAACCGGTAGATCAGGATGAAGTCGCGCCCGACGGCTTCGCGCGTGCGCTCGACGATCTCGATCGGCAGGCGGATGCGATTCTCGTACGAACCGCCCCACTGATCGGTGCGCTTGTTGGTATGCATCGAGATGAACTGGTTGATCAGGTAGCCCTCGGAGCCCATGATCTCGACGCCGTCGTAGCCGGCTTCGCGCGCGAGTTGCGCGCAACGGACGAACGCGCGGATCTGACGCTCGACGCCGCGCGCGCCGAGTTCGTGCGGCGTGAACGGCGAGATCGGCGACTTGATCTTCGACGGCGCGACCGCGAACGGGTGATAGCCGTAGCGGCCGGTATGCAGGATCTGCAACGCGATCTTGCCGTCGTCCGCATGCACGGCATCGGTGATCACGCGGTGGCGCCGCGCACCGGCCGACGTCATTAGCGTGCCGCCGAACGGCTTGGTCCAGCCGGCCACGTTCGGCGCGAAGCCGCCGGTCACGATCAGCCCGACGCCGCCGCGCGCGCGTTCGGCGAAATAGTCGGCAAGCCGCGGCAGCGTCTTGCGGCTGTCCTCGAGGCCGGTGTGCATCGAGCCCATCAGCACGCGGTTCTTCAGCGTGGTGAAGCCGAGGTCGAGCGGCGCGAGCAGGTGGGGAAACGAAGTCGTCATGATGATTCTGCCGGTAAGCGATGCGTATCATCGTAGGCCGCGCGCCGCCTTGAACGTGAGGGGGCAAACAGCCATAATGCTTGTCATTTTCGGCCAAAACGACATGACTTCCCCGCCACGCAAGGACCACCTCGGGCTGCGCCGGCCGACGATTCCGGTCGCCTATACGCGCCTGCTCCTGCAGGCGCTGGCCGCGCGCGGCGTCGACCTGGCCGCGGTACGCGCCGGCACCGGGCTGCGCGACGCGGTACTGGCCGAACCGGATGCGCGCGTCGCGCCGTCGCAATGGGGGCGGCTCGTGCTCAACGCGATCGAGATCGGCGGCGACGCCGGCATCGGGCTCGCGTTCGGGCTGCTGCTGAAGCCGACGGTGCACGGCTTTCTCGGCTACGCAACGCTGACCGCGCGGGACATCCGCGAAGCGCTGATCGTCACGCAACGCTACTTCCGGATGCGCAACCGTCAATATCGTCTGACCTATGCGGAGGACGCGCGCGGCGCGACGCTCGAACTGCACGGCGTGCAGGCGAGTCCCGTGCTGCAGCATCACGTGATGTTCGAGTTCGTGCTGACGGGGCTCGCGCAGAACATCTCGCAGTGGTCCGGGCGCGCGTCGCCACCGATCGCGCTGCGCTTCACGTGGCCGCAACCCGACTATTTCGCGCGCTATCGCAGCCAGTTGCCGCCGGTCGAATTCGGTTGCGCGGCCAACGCGCTGTGGATCGCGCACGATGTGCTCGACTGGCCGCTTCCGCTCGCCGACGAAGTCGCGCACCGGCAGGCGCTCGTGCAGGTCGAGCGCGAGTATGCGCAAGTACGTCAGGAAGAAGGCGATCTGGTCGAGCGCGTGCGCGCGGAACTGGCGAAGACCGCGGGGGACTATTCGAGCCCGGAAGCGCTCGCGGACGCGCTGCTCGTGTCGACACGCACGCTACGGCGCCGGCTCGAGGAAGCCGGGTCGAGCTACCGGCAACTGCTCGACGAAGCGCGGTTTCGCGACGCGAAGCAATTGCTTTCGGCGTCGGATCTTGACCTGAAGACGATCGCCGAGCGGCTGCAATTCACCGACCCGGCGAATTTCACGCGCGCGTTCCGCAGGTGGGCCGGGCAAACGCCGAGCGCGTATCGGGAGGCGGCGACGGGAACCGCGCGCGAATGACAGGAAAACGTGGGCGACGCCGTACCGCCATACGCATGGTCCACCCGGCATTTTCATCGGTATGATGAATGCCACGCCAATGCGATACGGGCCACCACCCGCTTCCAGCCATGTCCAGTCACACCACCGTGATCGAGTCGACGATCGACCGTATCGATACGAACCTCGTCCGTATCGGAGTCGGCGTCAGCAAGGTACCGCTTTATCGCGTGACGATGCAGGGCATCTGCTACTTCCTCTGCGCCGACGACGTTGACGCCGACGCGTTCAAGCAGGCCGATCTGTTGAAGCCCGGGATGGCGGTGCGCACATGCGTGTTCGACGATCATGGTCGCCGCCGGATCGCGTGGATCGCCTGCAACGACCTGACGATTCCGCCCTACGACGCGCTCGCGCAGAAGGAGCGTAACCTGTCGCTGCTCACGTGGGCGTCGTGCATCTTCATGCTGAGCCTGCTCGTCGGCGGCGCCGCGCTCAAGGCCGGCTGGGCGCTCGTCGTCGCACTGACCTTGTTCGTCGGCATCGTCAGCATGCTGGGCACGCTGCTCGCGATCGCCGGCTTGTCCGAACGGGTGTTCCGGCCGCAACGGCGCGAAGCCCAGGAAAAGTGGCAAGGCCAGCCGTCCCGTTTCACCGCCGAACGGAGCAACGCATGACCGATCGCATCATGCAGACCGCGTCGGGCTGCGTCACATCCGTCAGCCAGAAGACGATCAGTACCAAAGTCTGGAGCAACAACCTTGGCTGGACCACGCAGGGCATCGAGGAGATCGCGCTTCGACTCGACACGCCGGATGCGCCGCTCACGCTCAGGACAAACGCAACGCGCAACCTGTTCATCGTCGCGGGCGACCGGCTGAAGGTCGCCTATACGGAGCGCGGCGATCACCTGGCGGTCTACGGCATCCGCAACGTGACCGACGGTTCGGTGTAT
This sequence comes from Burkholderia sp. WTPI3, assembly GCF_021483755.1. Taxonomy (NCBI): domain Bacteria; kingdom Pseudomonadati; phylum Pseudomonadota; class Betaproteobacteria; order Burkholderiales; family Burkholderiaceae; genus Burkholderia; species Burkholderia sp. WTPI3. The sequence continues at coordinate 21,475 of NZ_JAGIXF010000030.1, forward strand.
CTCGTTCGCCCGGCCCGCACGCTGAGCGCCCGAATCGATGTGATCGTGACGATCGGCGTCCTGATCGCCGCGGCGCTTGCCATCGGCGTCATGTCCGCGGTGGCACGCAGCACGGACGGGATGCTCGACATCTTCGCGTGGTTCGGCGCCACCGCAATCGGCCTGTTCGTGCTGAGCACGATCCTGCGCGCGGTGTTCGGACTGGTCGTCTGGCCCGAAATCCGCCGGCTCAACCAGCCCGGCGGCAAGCGCGAAATGGATGCCGCCCGGCACGCGCTGTCGCTCGCGCGCGCAGATACGCCGCACATTCGCTTCATCTGAGCCGGCGCGCGCATCGCATCAGTCGCCGATGTCGATCCTCGCGCCGCCGTCCCCATCGTCTGCCTCGATCCGCACGTCGCCGGTCGCGGCGACGATCGCGTCATACACGTCATCCGTCACGCACACCACCGGCACCGCGATCGCATACAGCTCGGCCGCGACGATCGCGCCGATCGAGATGATCAGGTCGCGCTCCTTCAGCACGATCCCGACCGGCCCCGTGCCGTTGCGCACGGCTTCCGCCAGCACGCTGCTGCTCGAACTCGAGCCCTTCGCGTGCGGCATCACCATGATGCGGCCGGCGAGGCTCGCGCCCGTCTGCGGATGCCCGCGATCGACGATCCGCCCCGCGCCCGAATCGTAGCCGCCCCAGAAACTGAGCGGCTTGTCGAGCACGATCGTGCGTGCGCATGCGCTGCCCGGCACGAGCGTGTCGCCCGTGAATCCCCCCACCATTGCTTCAGTCATCGAATCGCACCTTTCCTTCGAACGCGGAGCGCACGCACTCGCGCATGCTGCCGTACGCCACCGTGACGCCGATGTTCGCGGGCGCATACGACGCCCACTTCCCCGAGTTGGTCATGACCAGGCCCGACAGTTGCTTCATCACCGGCGTGATGTACGTGCAGGTATCGACGACAATCTGGACGCCGCGGGCCTCGAACTTGTCCGCGAGCCCGAGCTCGCCCAGCTCCCACAGGATGAAGCGGCTCGTGTTCACGTAGAAATCGCACATCGGCTTGCCGTCGAATCGATCGAGCAGCGCGTCGAGCGTGCGGAATTCGGCCAGCGAGAAATGCGGCGTGCCGAGCGCGACCGCGACGAGCGCATCGCCGTCAGCGCCGTGGTTCAGCGTGTGGCGGATCTCGTCGAGATCGGCCATCGCGACATCGACGGTCCGCTGCGCGGCGCGCCCGTGCAACGCGGCATCGAGCGTCGGCGCCTCCGGCGTCACGCCCACCGCGTGGAACAGCGCGACCGCGCCGCTCGATGCGGCGGCGGCGCCGAGCGCCTTGAGTTCGTCCTCGGTGGTGTCCGCGGGCAGCCCGACGATCGCGGGCACGATCGCGCCGGCGATCCTGCCGATCAACAGCCCGAGCGCCGCGAAATAGATGTCGCGCGACGGGCGGCTGCCGAAGTCCGGCGCGTTGAACACGATTTGCGCGGCGCGATTCGCTTCGACGTGCAGGCCCGCATACGGCGCGCGCCCGGTGATCGCGGCGGCCAGATCGAGAAAGTCGCCATAGCGGCTGGTGCGCGCACCGAGCACCGAATTGGCGAACACGATCGCATTGGATTCGGCCCACGCGATCTGCTCGCCCAGACGCGGGCGGTTCTTCAGCTGATACGGCGCGCACGTGAAGCTCGATTCGCAGCCGAGCTGCAGGTGCGCGTCCATCAGGCGCTGCGCGTCGCGCTGGATCGCGCGGTCGCCGTGATACAGCTCGGGATGAATCAGGTCGAGCGACCCGACGTTCAGGGTGGTCGGCACCGCGACTTTCGCGCCCGTGTCGACGAAATACTCGACGAAGTCGAGGCTGGTCTGGCCGTGATAGAGACAGCCGTCGATATGCGCGGACGTGATGTCGATCAGGTGCGGCGCCGACATCACGCCGGCCGTACGGGCGACGATCCGCATCGCGCGTGCGACGCCGTCGCCGAATGCGCCGCGCAACATCGCCTCGTCGCGCTCGCTCAACTGCAGCATGGGGTGCTCCTCGTGTCTCGTCCGGTGGATCCGGATCGCTTTTGTAATACTACCGCGCGCGCCAGGGCCTGTTCACGCTGATAACGGGCTTGCGGACGAGCCTTTCCGCCCGTTCCGCAAGGGGACTTCCTCCGGGCGCGTGCAAGGAGAGAGGAGGCGCAATAGCCCTGGCTATGTAGCATTTACAACGACGAGCGGCGCAGCCATGCGGGCGGAAAGGGTTCCCCTGTTTTGGCCGGCGCAAGCCCGTTATCAGCGTGAACAGGCCCTATGCGTCGCGCAGCGCCGTCAGGCTGAACAACTCGTCGCGCAGCGCCCTGGCCCGGTCGCGGCCGAACTGCGTCTCGAACTCGTCCTGTGCAGCCTGCCATGCGACTTTCGCGTGCGCGTACGTGCGCTCGCCGAGCTTCGTCAGGCTGAGCGCATGCGCACGCGCATCATGCTCGGATGCGGCCGCGGCGACGAAGCCGTCGCGCTGTAGCGGCTTCAGCGCGCGCAACAGCGTCGTGCGATCCATCACCAGCGTATCGGCGAGTTCGCTCATCATCAGGCCGGGCCGGTGCGACAGGTTCGCCATGATCGAAAACTGCGCGGGCGTCACGCCGACCGGGGCCAGATGACGCTCGTAAAGTTGCGTGACGAAGCGCGCCGCCTGACGCAGCGCGAGGCAATTGCAGGCCTGGACCATCTGGATATCGTTCATGATCGGCAATTTATATGTGCATATGCATAAAGTCAATGTACACTCCGCCGTAACGGTCGGCCGCGTGCCTTCGGCACGCCGTCATCGCCCCGAGGAGACGGACATGGACTACATCGACAAGCTGCGCATTTTCCGGTCGGTGGTCGAGATGCGCAGCTTCACGCGCGCCGCCGACATGCACGGCCTCGCGCGGCCGGTCGTATCGCGGGCGGTCGCGGATCTGGAAGCGCGTTTCGGCAGCCGCCTGCTGCACCGGACCACGCGCCAGGTCTCGCTGACCGAAACGGCCGAGCGGATCTACGAGCGCTGCGCGGCCGTGCTCGACGAACTCGACTCGCTCGAGGCGCAAGCGCAGTCGCACACGCGCGAGCCGGAGGGCCTGCTGCGCCTCGTCGCGCACACGACCGCCGCGCTGAACCGGCTGGTGCCGCTGATCGCCGGCTTCAAGGCCGCGCATCCGAAAGTGCGCCTCGACGTCACGCTGACCGAACGCCCGGTCGATCTCGTGGGCGAAGGCTACGACATCGGCATCGTCGTGCCGTACATGCTGACGAGCGAGACGACCGTCGTGCGGCTGATCGAACGCATTCCGGTGGTGCTCGTCGCAACGCCTGCCTACCTGCGCGCGCACTCGCGCCCTGAAACGCCGGCCGAACTCGCCGACCACCCGTTCGTGCCGCTGTCGCCGTCGCTGCGCCGGCCCGCGCTGTCGTTCCGCGTCGACGGCAACACGCTCACCGTGCCGTTTCGCTTCGACATCTCGTCGAACAGCCCCGTCTTCAACCGCGAAATGGTGATGCACGACTTCGGCATCGGCGTCGTGCCGAAAACGCTCGTCGATGCCGAACTCGCGTCGGGCGCGCTCGTGCAGTTGCTGGAAGACGCCGATCTCGTCGATGCGTTCGTGGAAATCAAGCTCGCGTACGCGAATCGCGCGCTCCTGCCCGCGAAGGTCAAGGCGTTCATCGACTACACGGCCGCATATAGCAACCGCGAAGGCCGGATCGTTCCGGCGGCGGCCTGACCCGGCGCCCGAGCGCGCCGGCCTGCCGCCGATTGGTACAGCCACGACACCAATCTGATCCCGCCCCGCTGCTCGCTTCGCGCCGTCTCGCCGCCTAACATGTGCACATGCACACGCCAACTCTCACCGATGACGATTGCTTCGCGGTCCGGCAAGCGGCGCGGCGGATCTCGCAGTTCTACGAGCGCTATCTGTCCCGGGCCGGTGTCACACCGTCGCAGTACAGCATTCTCGCGCTGCTGCGGGAGCGTCCGGGCCTGACGATGGCGACGCTGTCGGCCGTGCTGGTGATCGAGCGCACCGCGCTGCTGCGCGCACTCAAGCCGCTGGTCGCCGCGGCGCTGGTTGCGGGCCGGATCGAGCCGCCGTGCCGCCGCCAGACGTTCGCGCTGACCGCGCACGGCGAAACGAAGGTCGCCGCTGCGCACGTGCACTGGCGCGCCGCGCAGGAAGCGTTCGAGCGGCGCTTCGGGCCGGCGCAGGCGGCCCGCCTCAGAGACGAATTGTTCCGGATCACGCACAACCTGCCGGAACGTTAGCCCCTTCCCCGATCGACGACGCCCCGTCGCCGGTCGCCTCAATAAGTGCATATACATAGGTGAATCGATGGATACGACCCAGACCGCTGCCGCATCACGCGAGGCAGCCACAACCGATCGGCCCGCGAAGCAGCGACGCCGCGTGCCGTGGATGCGGATCGCGGTGGCCGTCGTGGTCGTCGCGGTCGCGGCCGCCGTGCTCGACTGGTTGCTGGTGCTGCGCTTCCAGGAAAGCACCGACGATGCGTACGTCGGCGGCGACGTCACGGTGCTCGCGCCGAAGGTGAACGGCTTCGTCGACCGGATTCTCGTGACCGACAACCAGCGCGTGAAAGCTGGCGACGTGCTCGTGCAGCTCGATGCGCGCGACTACGATGCGAAGCTTGCGCAGGCTGCCGCGGAAGTCGACAGCGCGCGCTCCGCCGTGGCCGAACTCGAGGCGAAGCAGCAGTTGCAATACGCGGTGATCGGCCAGCATGCGGCGGACAGGCAGGCGTCGTCGGCCGAACTCACGCGGGCCGCATCCGATCGCGTTCGCTACCGCGAGCTCGTGAAATCCGATGCGGTGTCGAACCAGATCGTCGAGCGCGCGGACGCCGACTATTCGAAGGCAGGCGCCGCCGTCGAGCGCAGCGATGCCGCGCTGCTCGCGTCGAAACGGCAGCTCGACGTGCTCGGCGCGCAGCTCGCCGATGCCCGGGCGCGCGTGAACACCGCGCTCGCCGCGCAGCGCGTCGCGGCGCTGAACGTCGAATACACGACGATCCGCTCGCCGGTCGACGGTTACGTTGGCAACCGCACGGGCCGGGTCGGGATGCTCGCGAACGTCGGCGTGCCGCTGCTGACGATCGTGCCGGCGTCGGGGCTGTGGATCGATGCGAACTTCAAGGAAGACCAGTTGCGCAAGATGCGCGCGGGGGATCGCGTCGACGTCGCGCTCGATGCGTCGAGCACGCGCCTGCATGGCCGCGTCGACAGCCTGGCGCCCGCGACCGGCGCGACCTTCAGCGTGCTGCCGCCCGAGAACGCGACCGGCAACTTCACGAAGATCGTCCAGCGCGTGCCGGTGCGCGTGCATCTCGATCCGCAGCCGGGCATCGAACACGTGCTGCGCCCCGGCCTGTCCGCGGTCGTGACCGTGCATACCGATCGCGCGAACTGAGCGGGAGCCGACGATGACCACCGCATTTTCCGGCGACCCCGCGTCGCAACCGACGAGGCAGCGCGTGTTCGCGTTCGCGCTGATGTGCGTCGGCTTCTTCATGGCGACGCTCGACATCCAGATCGTCGCGTCGTCGCTGCGCGACATCGGCGGGGGCCTGTCCGCGAGCCAGGACGAGCTGTCCTGGGTGCAGACGGCGTACCTGATCGCCGAGATCATCGTGATCCCGATGTCGGGCTGGTTGTCGAAAGTGATGTCGACGCGCTGGCTGTTCGTCGCGTCGGCGATCGGCTTCACGATCACGAGCATGCTGTGCGGGCTCGCGTGGGACATCAATTCGATGATCCTGTTTCGCGGGATGCAGGGTGCGCTCGGCGCCGCGATGATCCCGACCGTGTTCACGACCGCGTTCGTCCTGTTTCCGGGCAAGCAGCGGCTGATCGCGTCGACGACGATCGGCGCGCTCGCGTCGCTCGCCCCGGCGATCGGGCCCGTGATCGGCGGCTGGATCACCGACCAATGGTCGTGGCACTGGCTGTTCTACCTGAACCTCGTGCCGGGCATCGTCGTGGCCGCGCTGGTGCCGCGCTACGTGCATATCGACGAGCCCGATCCCGGCCTCGTCAACCGCGGCGACTATCGCGGCATCGTGCTGATGTCGGGCTTCCTCGGCTGCCTCGAATACGTGCTGGAGGAAGGCCCGCGCAAGAACTGGTTCGGCGACGATGCGATCGTCCTCTGCGCGTGGATCTCGGGCATCTGCGGCTTCCTGTTCATCGTGCATGCGCTGACCGCCGACGATCCGATCGTCGACCTGCGCGCGCTCGCCGTGCGCAACTTCGGAATCGGCAGCCTGCTGTCGTTCGTGACGGGCATCGGGATCTTCGTGACCGTGTTCCTCACGCCGCTGTTTCTTGCGCAGGTGCGCGCGTTCAGCTCGCTGCAGATCGGCATCGCGCTGCTGTCGGTGGGCGCGTTCCAGTTGCTCGCGCTGGGCGCGTATGCATTCGCCGCGCGCTTCTTCAGCATGCGCGCGTTGCTCGTGTTCGGGCTCGTCTGCTTCGGCCTCGGCTGCTACCTGTACACGCCAATCACGCACGACTGGGGCTGGCGCGAGCTGCTGCTGCCACAGGCATTGCGCGGGATCGGCCAGCAGTTCAGCGTGCCGCCGATCGTGACGATGGCGCTCGGCTCGCTGCCGCAGTCGCGACTGAAATCGGCGAGCGGCCTGTTCAACCTGATGCGCAATCTCGGCGGCGCGATCGGCATCGCGGTGAGCGCGACGATGCTCAACGACCGGGTGAACTTCCACTACCTGCGCCTGAACGAGCACGTGAGCGCCGGGGAGCCGCAGGTCGCATCGCTGCTCGATCGCCAGGCCGCGTACTGGACATCGGTGGCCGGCGACACGCTGAATACCGCGCAGGCCGGTCTCGCGAACCTGCACCGGCTGATCTATCGCGAAGCGCTGACGCTGACCTACGCGGATGCGTATTACGCGCTGTCGCTGTGCTTCGTCGTCGCGCTGGTTGCCGTCGCGTTTTCCAAACCCATTACCCTGAACGCGCCGCCGCCGGACGCGCACTGAGCCGAGGTCATCGTCATGAAAAAGCTACTCGTCGCGCTGGCCGTCAGCGCATTCGCCGCCGGGTGCGCGGTACAGCCCGCGCAACACCCGGCGCTGCACGACTCGGTTCAATCGCTTGCGCCCGCCGGATGGGACACCGACGTCCCGCGCGGCGGCATCGACGCCGCCGCATGGTGGGCGCAGTTCCACGATCCCGTGCTCGACCGGCTGATCGCGACCGTGCTCGACGGCAACCTCGACCTGCAGGCCGCCGCGGAACGCGTGAAGCAGGCCCGGGCGCTGACCGTGCAGAAACGCGCGGCGCTGCTGCCCGAGCTCGACGCGACCGCGCACGCGGCCGACGCGCGCCAGAACACGCCGCCGCCGCTCGGCTACGTGCGGCAGGCCGGCGCAGGGCTCGCACTGAGTTGGTCGCCGGACGTGTTCGGCGGCGAACGGCTCGATCTGCTGGCCGCGCAGGCCGGGCTGGTCGGGCAACAGCATGCGGAAGACGCGATGCGGCTCGCGATCGCGGCCGATACGGCGTCCGCGTACGTCGACCTGCGCTGGGCACAACAGGAACTGAAGATCCTGCAGGACAACGCAACGATTCGGCAGCATGCGCTCGAACTGACGCGCAAGCGGCAGGCGTTCGGGCTGTCGACCGAGCTCGACGTCACGCGCGCACAGAACCAGCTCGATGCGCTCGGAGCGCGGATTCCGCCGACGCGCGCGCAGATCGCACACCAGCTCAACCTGATCGCCGTGTATTCGGGACGCACGCCGGAATCGATCGACCGGCTCGTGCTCGCGCAAGCCGGCGAGATCCCCACGCCGCCGGCCGGCTCGCCCGATACGCTGCCTTCGCAGGCGCTCTTGCGGCGGCCGGACGTGCTCACAGCCTATGCGCAGGTCGAACGGCGCGCGGCGCAGGTCGGTGTCGCGAAAGCCGAGCGGTATCCGAAGTTCTCGCTGAACCTGACGGACGGGATTCTGGCGGCATCGTATCTCGGGCTGCCGACGCTGACCGACAATCTGTTCAGCGCGGCGCTGAGCGCGACGAGTCCGATCTTCAACGCGGGACGCATCACCGCCGATATCACGCAGAGCGAGAGCCGGATGCGCGAATCGGAACTCGGGTTGAAGCAGACGATGCTGCAGGCGTTGCGGGAAGTCGAGGATGCACGAGTGAATCTCGTCAGCAGCGATGAAGCGACGCGGCGGCTCGACAGCGCGCTTTCAGCGTCGAATAAGGCGCTCGGGTTGGCGAACCAGCTCTACAAGGGCGGCGCGACGGACTTTCTCGACGTGTTGTCGGCGCAGGAGGTGTATCTGCGCGACTCGGATTCGCTCAACCAGGTCAAGCGCGAGCATGCGCTGGCGGCGGTCGCGCTGTATCGGTCGCTCGGGGGTGGGTGGAGCGGCAATGATGCCGCGGGCGGGACGGAGGTGGACGCCGTGGCGAAGAATTGAGCCGGGAGCGCGACCGCGATACGACGCCGGCTTCGGCACTGGCCGGCGTCCCGCTCGTCAACCGCTCGCCCCGGAGGTTCGGTCGACGGCAACGCGATTCACGCCGTTACCGGTCCAGCGCCAGCTTCGCGCCGAGCCCCAGCAGGATCGTCCCCATCACCGCGTCGATCGGCTTGCGCAGTTTCGCGTAGCCGACTTGCACGCGATTCGTCGAGAACAGCACGGCGACCGTGCAGAACCACGTCAGCGACACGGCGACCACGACGGCCAGCTCGCGGATGCGGGCTGTTGCGCGGACTGGTGCAGGCTCGACAGCGACTTGATGCCGAGATAGATCAGGTACGCGGCGCCTGCGATGCGAATCGCCTCGTACAGCCATGCGAGCTTAGCGACGATCAGCCCGAGCCCGAAAATCGCCATCGCGGCCCAGACAGCGTGCGACGACGCGATGCCCAACGCGGCCAGCAGCCCGGCGCGGCGGTTGCCGAGCGCATGGGACGACACGGCGATCAGATCGGGGCCGGGGCTGACGCAGGCCAGCAACATCACGCCGCCGACGGCGGCGAGTTGGGGAAGATAGCTCATGACGGTTCGGGCGGATTCGGGCAAATTCGGATGAAGAAGGCAGGCCGGCTCACTGTAGCATGCCGATCTTCGCTGCGCGCGGGCCGCCGGACGCGCCGTGCGGGGGCCGCCGACGTACACGGCCCCGCCCGCCGCATGGCTGCCGGCGCGCCTTACAGCGGCGGCCGCTTCAGCTTCACCCAGCGTTGCACCGACGGCCGCTCCCACTGCGCACACGCATAGTCGGCGAGCCGCTGCGGCACCGGATCGTCGTTCAGCACCAGACGGTTCAGCATCACGGCCAGGTCGACATCGGCGATGCTCCACGCGCCGAACAGATTCGCCGCGCCCGGCGCAAGCAGCTTGTCGGCGGCGGCGAACAGTTTCTGTGCGGCGGTCTGCGCGAGATTCGACAGCGGTTCGCTCGACGGACCGTAGAACAGCACTTCGGTCGACCGTTCCGAGCGCACCGGCATCAGGTCGCTGCGCAGCCACGCCTGCACCTGCCGCGCCCGCGCGCGCTGGCGCGGATCGGCCGGATAGAGCCGCTCGCCCGCAAAGGTATCGTCCAGATACTCGGTAATCGCAGACGATTCCGACAGCGCGAAGTCGTCGTGCACGAGCGTCGGCACGCGTTGCGTCAGCGACGTCGCCGCGTAGTCGGGCGCGAAATGCGCGCGGTTGCCGAGATCGACGGTCACCAGATCGTAGGGCAGCGATTTTTCTTCGAGCGCGACGAATACGGACATCGCGTAAGGGCTCGTGTATTGCGCGTCCGCGTAGAGACGGAGATTACCGGTTTGCACTGCAGGCTCCTCGTGGGTGGAGAGTTCGGGCGCCATGACCTGGCGTGCCGGCGAACTCGGGATGAATCGATACGGACGGTGCGTTCAGCCGGCGTCGGGCCATCGGTATCCGAGCACCTCGCCGACCGGATACGCAAGCTCGCGCACCGCTTCCAGCTGATTGCCGCCGAACAGATGCACGTGTGCGTCGTCGTGGCGCAGATAGAAGCCGACGTGGCCCTTCCAGCTCGCCGGGTCGTCGCGCGTCAGGACGGCGATGCAGCCGTACACCGGACGCTCGAGCGGGCGCCCCCATTCGAGCCACGAACGCGCGAGCGCGGAACCCGTGCCGCGAATCCCGGCATGCGTCATGCACCAGTTGACGAACGACGAACACCACGAAATCTTGTCGTCGTAGCCGACGAGGTTCGTGTGGCTGTTGTATTCGACGATGCGCGGATTGATGCTGCCGGGCGGGAAACGGCGGATGCCCAGTTCGGCCAGCGCGACGGGCATCCACGGCGGGTGGCCGGCTTGCGGGTTGCCCTCGGGGTTCGATCGGATCACGACGGTCTCGATGGAATGCGGGTGGAACGTCGCTCAATCTTCGCACGAATACGTGCCGGCCGGCAGCGCCTTTTCCCGCATGCGGTTTCCGGCACGTACGCCCGTATCATGCGGGCAGTGCCCTCGACCGTCACGCCCGCCACGCGCGTCACGCCCCTGCCGCCCCTTCAGTGCCTCGTCGCGCTCGAATCCGCCGTGCGGCATGCGAGCTTCACGAAGGCCGCCACCGAACTGCACCTCACGCAAAGCGCGATCAGCCGCCAGATCCGGTAGCTCGAGGCATTCCTCGGTCGCTCGCTGTTCGTCCGGCGTCGCGGTGCTGCGGCTCACGCCGCGCCTGCCCGGATTCCGCGCCGCGTATCCGGACATCAAGCTGCGCGTGATCGTGCGCGACGGCCTGGCGTCGATGTCGCAGGCGTAATTCGACGTCGTCGTGCTCGACGAAAATCCGCTCGACGATATCGGCGTCGTCGCGGGTGAAGGCGAAAACGTCGCGTACGTGATGCTGCGCGGCACGATCATGAAGGCTCGCACGGCCGCATTGACCGCTTGCGCGGGCCGGTCGGCAACCGTCGGCCGGCCCCGTTCCCGTCACTCGACCGTCACCGATTTCGCCAGGTTCCGCGGCTTGTCGATATCCGCGCCGCGCTGGCACGCGGCGTGATACGCGAGCAACTGCAGCGGCACGACGTGCAGGATCGGCGACAGCAGCCCGTAGTAATCCGGCATCCGCAGCACCGACACGCCTTCGCCGTTGTCGATCCGCGTATCGGCATCGGCAAATACGTAAAGCTGCCCGCCCCGCGCGCGAACTTCCTGCATGTTCGACTTGAGCTTTTCGAGCAGCGCGTCGTTCGGCGCAATCGTCGCGACCGGCATCGCGTGCGTCACGAGCGCCAGCGGCCCGTGTTTCAGTTCGCCCGCCGGATACGCTTCCGCGTGGATATACGAAATCTCCTTCAGCTTCAGCGCGCCTTCGAGTGCGATCGGGTAATGCAGCCCGCGCCCGAGAAACAACGCGTTCTCGTGCCGCGAGAATTCCGCGGCCCAGCGTTCGATCTGCGGTTCCAGCGCGAGCACGTCTTCGAGTGCGGCGGGCAGCCTTCGAAGTTGCGTCGCGTAGCGGGCAAGCTGCGCGTCGTCGACGTAGCCGCGCAACCGCCCGAGCGTCACCGCGAGGATAAACAGCGCGACGAGCTGCGTCGTAAACGCCTTGGTCGACGCGACACCGATCTCCGGGCCGGCGCGCGTCAGGAACCGTAATCCGGTCTGACGCATCATCGCGCTGGTCGGCACGTTGCAGATCGCCAGCGTGTCCATATGGCCGAGCGCTTGCGCATACTTGAGCGCGGCGAGCGTGTCGGCGGTCTCGCCGGACTGCGACACGCTGACCACCAGCGTGTTCGGCAACGCAAGCGCATCGCTGTAACGGTATTCGCTCGCGATCTCGACCTGCGCCGGCACGCGCGCGATCGTTTCGAGCCAGCGGCGGGCGGTGAGCCCGGAATAGTGGCTCGTGCCGCACGCGAGAATCAGCACGTTGTCGATCTGCGCGAATGCGCGCGCGGCATCCGGGCCGAACGTCGCCGGATCGAACAGCCCCGCATCGGGAATCGTCGCGGCGACGGCCTGCGGTTGTTCGAAGATTTCCTTCTGCATGAAATGCCGGTACGGCCCGAGTTCGACCACGCCCTGCGTCGATGCGACGGTCTGGATCGGGCGCTCGACCGGCGTGCCGCCGCGTGCGAGCACCCGCACGCCGCCCGGCGTCAGTTCGACGATGTCGCCTTCCTCGAGAAAGATGAAGCGATCGGTGATGCCGGCCAATGCGAGCGCGTCGGACGCGAGAAAACACTCGTCGTCCTTCAGACCGACCACCAGCGGCGAGCCGGCGCGCGCGCCGATCAGCCGCTGCGGTTCGTGCTTGCTGAACACCGCGATGGCGTACGCGCCGTGCAGTTGCGACGTCGCATCGCGTACGGCGGCGAGCAGGTCGCCGCGATACTTGCTGTGGATCAGGTGGGCGACGACCTCGGTGTCGGTCTGGCCGTCGAACTCGTAATTTTCGTCCGATAGTTGCCTGCGCAATGTCTCGTGATTCTCGATGATGCCGTTGTGCACGAGTGCGATTTCGTCGCGCGAGAAGATCGGATGCGCATTGCAGGTGGCCGGCGCGCCATGCGTCGCCCAGCGGGTGTGCGCGATGCCGGTGCTGCCGGCCAGTCCAACGCTGCGCACGTGGGCGTCGAGATCCGCGACGCGCGACACGCTGCGTTCGCGGCGCGCCTGACCGTCGACGACGGTCGCCACCCCGCACGAGTCGTAGCCGCGATACTCGAGGCGGCGCAGACCTTCAATCAGAATCGGAACGATGTTCCGTTGCGCGACCGCGCCGACGATGCCACACATGACACGTCTCCTTCCCTGTGTTCATTGATCGACCGTGCGCCGTCGTGTCGGCGCGATCCGGTCACCGTTGGAGTTGCCGCCGTGTCTCCTCATCGAGTGTGAGCGAGCGGCGACAACGGCCGATGCACGCCCGAACATGAACCGCGAAGCGGCTGGATATCGCCCGGAAACGGTGGCGCTTTCGTCGTGCAAGTACGGCCGTGTTCCGCACCGGGTGCATGTGCGGCCGTGCCTTCCCGATTCGTTGTTCTGGCATCCATGTGCTTCTGCCGCCGTTCCGGTGCGCGGAGCGCGCCTGTCCTCATGAAGCAAGCAAGCGGTGCGCCATAGGCGGCCTCGCCCCATGCTGCAAGGGCCCGTGAGCGCGCGACGAATACCCCGCCAAGCGGATCGTGTGTTTTTGATTCACCGGCGAATCAGCGTTCTCCCGCCACACGAACGCTGTGAGGAAAAGGCGCGCACACACCGCGACGCGTATCGAATAACCGCCGCGCAGATCTGCGCCGCCCCGTTGCGAACGAACGTTACAGATGCGCAACGTTTCACACGCGCCGAGGCGGACGACGAATGCGGTGCAGTGCATCGGGGTAATCATTCACGTGCGATCAGTGCCTTAGAAGCGCCGGATGAACGCACATTTCCCAGACAAAATTCGCATATCGAAACGATTAAAGACACCAGCAATGATGCATGTTCACCGATCGATGACGGCAGGCAACACGACTCGCCATTCTTCGGACGACGCGGCCCGATCGAGCGCGTGAACGGTCGGACGTATCTCTGCGTCGCGACAATCCTTCGACATATGCCCCGTAGCAATTGTGAAACGTTCCGAGGCGATCCGCGTGCGCGGCGCGAACCGGGCCCGGTCACAGGGCCGCTGGTTTGAATATTGCTCTATCGGTAGCAGGGACGGGTGCCTGAATGCGCCGCGATGCGGCGACGAACGCAGCGTGACCGACAGGCGTGACGATCGACGCAGCGAGGGACACTCATGACGTGATTGACGAGGTGCAAGAAGTCGGCCGTGGTCCGACGATTACCCGGCGAAGACCGGTCAGACAAGAGCGGAGCGATCGCCTCGCAACACTGGTGCATGTCGCGCGGCCGACGCGACCGCATGCGGGGCTGCCGAGGTCGGCTGAATGCCTGCTTGCGCGAAATGCCGGGTCTTCCGGCGCATGGAAGTCCAACGAGGATAACGATGAAAAAGATCTTGCTTGTGTTCGGCACTCGGCCGGAAGCCATCAAGATGGCGCCGCTCGTCCGCGCGCTGAAGGCGCGCAACGACGTCGATGCCAGGGTCTGCGTCACGGCCCAGCATCGGGAAATGCTGGATCAGGTGCTCACGCTGTTCGACATCAAGCCCGACTACGACCTCAACCTGATGCGTCAGAGCCAGACGCTGACCGACGTGACGACCGGCATTCTTCAGGCGATCGGGGTGGTCTTCGAAGACTTGCGCCCGGACGTCGTGCTGGTGCACGGCGACACGACGACGACGCTGGCCGTCAGTATCGCGGCGTTCTACCGTTATCTGCCGATCGGGCATGTGGAAGCGGGCCTGCGCAGCGGCGACATCTGGTCGCCCTGGCCGGAGGAATTGAATCGCCGCGTGACCGACGCGGTCTCGTCCTGGCATTTCGCACCGACCGGGCAGGCGCGCGACAACCTGTTCAGCGAAGGCGTGCCGGTCGGCGCGGTCGTGCTGACGGGCAACACCGTGATCGATGCGCTGCACGACGTCAAACGGATGCTCGATCACGATGCCGCGCTCAACGACCAGGTCGCCGCGCATTTTCCGTTCCTCGACCCGTCGCGCCGCGTCGTGCTGATCACCGGCCATCGCCGCGAGAGCTTCGGCGAGCCGTTCCGGCACTTCTGCGAAGCGCTCTGCACGCTTGCGAACCGCTATCGAGACGCGCAATTCGTCTATCCACTGCACATGAATCCGAACGTGCGCGAGCCGGCGCGCGCACTGCTCGGCAGCATGCCGAACATTTACCTGATCGAACCGCAGGAATATCTTTCGTTCGTATTCCTCATGTCACGATCGTATTTCATCATCACCGACTCGGGCGGAATCCAGGAGGAAGGGCCGGCGCTCGGCAAGCCGGTTCTCGTCACGCGCGACACGACCGAGCGGCCCGAAGCGATCCGGGCCGGCACCGCGCGGCTCGTCGGCACGGATCAGGAGCGGATCGTCCGGGAGGCGTCGCGCCTCTTCGACAGCCAGAGCGCGTACGACGAAATGTCCCGGGCGAGCAATCCGTATGGCGACGGCCATGCGAGCGAGCGGATCGTTCATGCGTTGATGCATACGCCGGGGGCGACCGCAAAACCGACGAGCTTCTCGATGGGCGCTGCGGAGATGCCGTTCAATGCGCTCACGCTGGGGTTGCAGGCGCTGCGCTCGCGTTGACTTCGCCCGACGGGAGGCGACGCGCCACGCCGCCTCCCGTCCTTCGTCCGGCGCCAGCTATCGCACCACCGCATCGGCCATCGATTGCGCCTGCGCGACCAGCCGCTGATAAATCCGCTGCGATACCACTTGCCTGGCGAAACACGCCTGTCGCGCGTCCTCGGGCACGCGCGCCGCGCTGCACGCCGCGATCGGACGAAGCGTCACGCTCTTCCACAGAAAATACACGCGTGCACCCTCCCGGACCGACACGGCGAGCGTGTTCGGCCCGTCCGGCACGCCGTCCTGGCTTTCACCGAGCAACCATGCCTTCACCACGCCGTCGGCCGGCTGCCGCTTGACGGGCAACTCGGCGAAGCGAAACGCGGCGGCATCGTCGCCGAATACCTCCGTGTAAAGCGTTTCATTGTCGAATATCGCGGCGACGTCGTCGGCCGGCTTGATGCCCGCGTCCGCGGCAGCGGCCCAGGCCTTCAGCAGCGGAACCGTCGTCACGACGAGATTCGTCTTGCCGTCTTCCGACTTGAAGGCCAACCCGTCCGGCCCCGGCTGCATCCCGTCGACGGGGCCGACGCTCTGCACCGTGCCCTCGGGCGTCGCGGCAAACCCTCTTGCCCGGACCGGGCCGATCAGCTTGGCAAGCCGGGCATTCACGTCGGCCGTGTACTGTTTGTCGAGACCCGCCTGATCTTCCGTCCGGGCCGCCGCCACGGTCGCCGCGACCTTCTTCCGGTAGGCGAGATACGAATCGGACGGCGATGCGATCACCTTCACCCCGACCCCGGCGAGCACCGCCGCCACCACTGCTGCCCCCACACCGGCCTTCAATCGTGAAATGCGCTTCATTTTTTTCATGACGTCACCGAATCCCGCGCCGATAGCTAAAGCGGCTGCCGCGAACCCGCGGCAGCCGTCCCTCGGAAACGCGTCATTCTAACGTCGCGCGGAATTCACTCGTCCACCTTGAACGCCGACACCAGTCGGGTCAGTTCCGCCGCCTGCTGCTTCAGGCTTTCCGCGGCCGCCGCGCTCTCCTCGACCAGCGCCGCGTTCTGCTGCGTCATCTGGTCGAGCGACTGCACCGCGTCGCCGATCTGGTCGATGCCGGCGCTCTGCTCGAGGCTCGCTTCGGCGATCTCGCTCATCATCGCGCTGACGCCCTGCACCTGCGACACGACATCGCTCATCACCCTGCCCGCCTCGCTGACGAGCCGCGATCCGGTGCTCACGGTTCCCGCGCTGTGCTCGATCAACGCCTTGATTTCCTTCGCCGCCTGCGCGCTGCGCTGCGCGAGATTGCGCACTTCGGATGCCACGACCGCAAACCCGCGCCCCTGCTCGCCGGCGCGCGCCGCCTCGACCGCCGCATTCAACGCGAGAATGTTGGTCTGGAACGAGATGCTGTCGATCATCACGATGATCTCGGAGATCCGCTGCGACGCGTCGCTGATCTGCTCCATCGTGGCCACGACTTCGCCGACGACCCGCCCGCCGCGCGCCGCCGTATCGGATGCGCCGGTAATCAGCTTCGCGGCCGTCGTCGCCGTCTCGGTGTTGTTGCGCACGACGGCCGTGATCTCCTCCATCGACGAAGCCGTGCGCTCCAGGTTGCCCGATTGCCCTTCGGTGCGTTCGCTGAGATCCGCATTGCCTGACGCGATCTGCGCCGAGCCCGTCGCGATCGACGCGGAAGCCGCGCGAATCCGGTGAACGAGCGTCGACAGCGACGATACGAAGCGGTTGAACGCATCCGACAGTTGCCCGATCTCGTCCTCGCTCTCGACCTTCATCCGGCGCGTCAGGTCGCCCTGGCCGCTCGCGATCTCCGACAGCAACGTCGCCGCACGCCGGATCGGCGCGGCAATCGCGCGGCCGACCAGCCAGATCACGATCAGCGCCACGCCGAGACCCACCACCGCCGCGACCAGCGCCGCGCTGCGAATCGCGCGCGTCACCGGGCCGAGCAGTTCCGCCTGCGGCACCTCGACGACCACGTACGCGTCCAGCTCCGGGATGAACGACGTCGCGATGAAACGCGCGCCGCCGGCGCCGTCGTAGCTCAGGTACGCATACGGCTTGCCGGCCAGCAGCGTCGACGACGCATCGCCGGGCAGGCCCGGCTCGTCCTTCAGGAAATGCCTGCCGTCGATCAGCGACGTATCGCGATGCATCATGATCGCGCCGTCGGGGCGCACGAGATACGCGAACCCGGTCTCGCCGATCCGGTACGCGGCGATCCCTTTCGCGAGCGCATCGACGGACAGGCTCAGGCTGGCGGCGCCGACCGGCACGCCGTCGAGCTCGACACGGCTGTTGATGAACATCATGTAACCGCCGACGGTGACCTCGTGATCCATGTTCACGTCGAACGGCTTGCCCGACGCGAGGAAGGTGGTCAGCCACCGGTCCTCGTCGGTGACCTTGCGCTGCAGGCCGGCTTCGTTGTAGTAGTTGCCGCTCTTCACCGACACCCACTGCACCGACGCCGCCTTCTGCTCGTCCTTCACGTTCTTCGCGAGCTGGATCCAGTTGCGCGTGCCGGCGTCGGGCTCGCCGTCGGTTTCCCACTGCAGCAGGAACGCATCGCGCGCGAGCATGCGCGATGCCGCGATCGGGCCGGCCATCTGCCGCTGCACGTCGGCGCGAATGCCGTTTACGGCGGTCGGCAGCTCTTCGCGCACGACGCGATCGCGCACCGCATCGCCGATCAGACGAACGCTCAACCCGCTCGAAATTGCGACGAACACGAGCAGGCAACTCGTCATGCTGAGAATCAGCTTGTTCTGAATGGAAAGCTTGCGCCAGAAATGCATGGGGTACCCCTCGATAACCGCTCGGCTGAGTCAATTCGGGTTATCGGCACGCAAGCGCGGAAACCGCATCGCTGATTCCGGATATTCGTCATACCGGGCTCGATATATCGTTGATGGACAGCGCGGGAAACCGGCGCCGGCTCGTCAGGCTCAGTACGCGACGAAGATCGCCACGCGCCGGTTCCGTGCGCGCGCGGCGGCATCGTCGCCCGCGACGAGCGGTTGCGTATCCGCGCGGCCGATCGCCGCGAGCCGGTGCGGCGCCACGCCGCGATCGGCGAGATAGCGCACGACGCTGCCGGCTCGCGCGGACGAAAGCTCCCAGTTCGATTCGTATTTCGCGTTCGCGATCGGCACGCTGTCGGTATGTCCTTCGACGAGAATGTCGCCGGTCGCGTGCGCGCCCAGCGCCCGTGCGATCTCGCCCAGCACGGGCGCCGCATCCGGCAGCAAGTGCGCATCGCCGACGTTGAACAGGATCTTCGCGTCGATACCGATCTCGATGCCGTGCGGCGCCTTCACGAGCGAAATGCGACCGCTTCTCTTCAACGCATCGAGCGACGCCAGCCACGCGGGCGCGACGCCCTGCGCGGCGGCATCTCGCGTGCTCGCGGCACCGCCGTCGCGCCGCGCAAGCGTCTGATAGCGCGCATCGAGCGCGTTGTATTTCGCGAGCTGCAGCACATACAACGCGAGAAACAGCACCATCAGCGTCGTGATGAGGTCGGCATACGAGATCAGCCAGCGTCCCGACTGCGCGCCGTCGACATCGTCGTCGCGATCGGCGGCCGAACCGGAGCGTGCGGAATCAGTTCGGGTGGTCATGTCGCAGTTCCGGGTTCGTCATGCGAGGGACTCCGCCGCGCGGCCGCGCACGTCGCCGGTCAGCCGCGTTTCGATCGTATGCGGCGACTCCTTGCGCGAGATCGCCAGCAAGCCGTCGAGATACAGCTTGCGGAAACGGAGCTCGCTGTCGATCTGCGCGCGCAGCTTTCCGTACAGCGGCAGAAACACGAGGTTCGCGAACGCGAGGCCATAGAGCGTCGCGATGAACGCCACCGCGATGCCCGGGCCGAGTTGCGCCGGTTCAAGCATGTGGCTCGTCACCTGCACGAGCCCGAGCACCGATCCGAGGATGCCGAACGTCGGCGCGTAGCCGCCGGCCTGCTGCCAGACGCGCGCAGCGGCCAGCCGGCTGCGCTCGTACGCGTCGAGGTCGCGCTGCAGCGCATCTTCCAGCACCGCGGTCGACACCCCGTTCGCGAGCAGCTCCAGCCCGCGTCGCGCGAAAGGATGAATGCCGCTCACGTCCATCGATTCGAAGGCGAGCAGGCCATCGAGCTTCGCGCGATCGCCCCACTCCAGCAGGTCGGCCAGATGCTTGCGATCGACTTCCTGTGCGCGCACGAACGCGAGCCGCAGTTGCTTCACCGCATCGAAGAAGCGCGCCCACGTGTTCTGGATCATCACCGCGCCGAGCGTGCCGCCGAGCACGATGACGAACGCCTCGAACTGGAACAGCATCGGGAAGTGCCCGCCTTCGAGCGCAAAACCGAATACGATGGCCGCGCCGCCGAGTAGCGCGCCGACCAGAGTCAACAGGTCCATATGTGTCTCCGTTCCGTCACCCGTCACGCACCGGACGCGGCCGGCGGCGCGGCTGCCGCGCCCGCCGCAGGCGCCCTGGCCGCACGCACGGCATCGAGCACGCGCCGCTCGATCTCCTCGATCTCGATCGGGTCGAGCTTCAGCTCGCGGCGCATCACCCACGCCACCTCGTTGCGCCGCGCTTCCGTCATCACGGAGAACAGCTTGTCGGCCACCGCGCGATCGTCGAGGCTGGCGATCAGTTTCGCGAGATCGTACGTATCGAATGCGCTGATCACGTCGAACAGCGTGCGCTGATCGACCCGCACGATGTCCTCGAGGCCGCGCATGTCGCCGCCGGCCCGCGCGTTGCGCCGCGAGAAATACGCGACGCCCCTTTGCTCGACATAGCCGAGCACCTTCGATTTGCGGAACGCGAACACTTCTTCGGCGATCTCGGCATGCGACAGCTTGTTGAGCAGGAGTTTCCGGTCGACGCCGATCAGCGCCTCGAGATCGGCCAGCTCGATGAGCTCGAGCTCGCTGTTGATCGACACGTCGAGGTCACGATCGGCGACCTGCTGCGCACGGTCGATCACGCGCGCCGCGTCGAACGTGACGATCTGGCGCGCATCCGACGACGCCGCATGGTCGGCTGCGTTGCCCGCATGATTCGTCTGCGCGGCTTCGATCGTGACGAGATTGAGCTTCTCCATGCGGCGCAGCATCGCGAGCACGTGCGGCCGCGAATGGCCGGCGATCGCACGGCACCGGCGGATCACGTCGGCCAGCGGCACCGACGTCTCGGCAGCATGCGCGTGCAGCGGCCGGCGCGTCCACGCGTCGCCGGACTCGCGCGTTTCGGCGCCCGCCATCAGCGACAGCACATGCGCATACGACAGCACGCCGGGCATGAAGTCGGCATGTGTATAGGTCGCGAGTTGATCGTCCTTGCGCTTCACGCGCCGGATCATCGTGCGCACGATATGGCGCAGCAGCGCGGACACCTGCTCGATTTCCTTGTCGAGCATCGCAGCCGGCACGACCGTGAGCTGACAGAACGACAGCGCCTTCGCGGTGTGTGCGCGCGGCTCGGACGCGAGCAGCGCCGATTCGCCGAAGAATTCGCCGCGGCCGAGCGTCGCGACCACGACGCGCTTGTCGTCGCATCGCGTGGATAGCTCGACCCTGCCGTCGGCGATCAGGAAGATGACGGGCTCACCGGCGAAGCCCTCCGAATAGATGATCTCGCCGGGCGCGGCGGTACGTGTCCAAGATTGCTGATGATTCAAGTTGATTCCCCTGCTGCGCTGGTTATTGCGGACCGCGCGTCGCACGTCGGATGCATGCGATCGACAGTCGTCCCCGTGACCGTTTAACGTCATCGGCACCCGCATCCTTTAGGGAAATCCTGCTCGTTATTATCGAAAATAAAGATGAAAGGTTCGCCGACGCGTCGGATCGCCGAACGGCTATCGCGCACGGGTGCGTGCGGATCGTGACCGGGGCGGCGTCAGGCGCGATGGAAGCGGTCGCCATGCGCATGCGTGGCGGCATGTCGCCGGCATGGCCCGGCCGCCCTGCGGGCCGGCCAACCGGGGCCGCCCGGATTCGTTTCGCGATGCTCCGTTTATCTTGCGACGGCCTCCGAACACCACGCCCAACCCGGACAATCCGCCCCCATTACCAGCATATCGTCGGATAATTATCTTTTATTTTCGCCTAAAATCCCGCTTCCCTTTGTTTTGGAGTGGAAGAACGTTTTGATTAAACTGACGAAATCTATCTCGCGCACGGCCATTGCCGCCTGTGTCGCCTATGCCGGCCTGATGCCGGTATCCCGGTTCGCCGAGGCCCAGGTCGAACCGCTGAAGAACCCGGTCTACGGCGTCACGCTCGACGACCTGACGAAACTCGATGCGATCATCGCGTCGCTGCAGAACCTGCCGTACCGGCCGACCGTGCGTGTCGTGTTCGATCCGGGCACGTCGGCCGCCGACTACTACGCCCCGCTGCTGCGCCTGCACGCCGTCGCGTACGTGATGGGCGAAGTCTACGATTCCTACTATTTCCCGACGAATCTCGCGACGTACCAGGCACGCACGCAGGAACTGGTGTCGCAGCTGAAGAACACGGTCGACGTGTGGGAGATCGCCAACGAAATCAACGGCGAATGGCTGCGCAACGATCCGGACGGCAGCAACGCCACGGTCAATTCGGAAGAGCAGCAAATCGGCCAGATGGTCGCCGCGGCCAACACGATCGTGAAATCGAACGGCGGCAAGACCGCGATCACGCTGTACTACAACGACGACAGCAAGGGCAACAACTGCTGGGAGAAGCCACAGGACTACTGGAAGACCTGGCCGACGACCTTCCTGCCGTCGACGGTTCGCCAGCAGGCCGACTACGCGTTGTTCAGCTACTACCCGTATCAGGATTGTCCGGGGCTGAGTCCGTCGTGGAACAACGATTTCTCGGCGCTGGAAAGCATCTTCCCGAACGCGAAGGTCGGCTTCGGCGAGATCGGCACGTCCGAAACCTCGGCGCCCGCATCGGTGCAGCAGAACCTGATCAAAACCTATTACCCGATGGTCGACAGCATGACCGATCCGCGCTTCATCGGCGGATTCTTCTGGTGGAACTACGTCGAGCAGATGCTCCCGTATTCCACGAGTTCGTACTTCCAGCTGTTGCGTCAGACGATCATCACGCTCAAGTCGCCGAACTGATCGGCCCATCCGTAGGCAGCCCCACCGTCAGCGCAGTCGCTCAGAACCACAATGTCGCGCGCACCACGAGACCACGTGCGCGGACCGCTGACGTCAATGGAAACCGGTATTGCACCGTCACATCGAGGTAGCTTGCCGGCGCGCTGTACCTGCCTTCGCGAAACCAGTACCTGAGCTGAATGCCGGGCCCCGCGCCGATTGCCGTTTCGTCAGGCTGACGATTGTCGTGATCGCCCGCCACGGCGACGTGCGGATAGACGGTCAGCCGGTCGCTGATCATCGGCAAACGCCACGTGTGCCCGTAACGCAGCTCCGAATAAATGATGTAGCGGCCTGCCTTGATGAAATACGCGCCCTCGACATACGCCTGCCAGCTGCGCCAGCTCGGTTCGGTCACCCTCAGGTCGGTGCCGCCTTCCGACGAATAGCCCAACCGCATCAGCCAGTCCGTCGTCGACAAGCTGCCGATGTGGAACAGCCGCTCGGCGGTCAACACCACGTTCTGGTCGGCCAGCGGCTTGTAACGCGCCCCAACCGATCCCTGCACGGTCGGCATGCCCGTCACGTTACCCGTGCCGTCGTAGGCCGTGCCGTATCCGCGCACGAAGAACTGGAGGATGCGACCGTTCTGATAGCCGATCTTCGGCGGCTGCCAGTACGCCTCGATACCGGGCTGGAGGACACTGATGGTGCCTTGCGGGCCGAACGCGGCCGACTGGTACGGCGCGCTCAGCACGAAACCCCAGGTGCGCTCCAGTTGCTCGACTTCCCGCCGATAGCCGAACTTGCGCTGCGCGTCGAATGCATGTTCGTTTTCATCTGCGTCGAGACTGTGCTCGAAAAACTGGACGGACTGCTCGTTCAAGCCGATCCGCTTGGCCGCATAGCCGGCGTCCGCGTAGTTCATCGCGTTGCCGGCGCCGCCGGCGAAGCCCTCCTGAAATGCATCGAGCGCCTCGCGATCCTTGTGTTCGCGAAGCAGGTCGTAGGCCTGCTGCAACTTCCGCGTCGCGGTGTCGTCCACCGGCACCGGCGCCGGCTGATCGGCTTGCCGCGCCTGCGCGACGATCGACGCGGCCATGTTCCGCTCGCCATCGGTCGTTGCGTCACCCGCCGCCAGCTCGGCCACGCGGACGGCGCTTTCGTTGTCGCCCGCCTGCAAGCTCATCTGCGCGATGCGCACCTGGATCGCGGCCGATTTTTCGTCGGCCAGCGGCGCCAGCGCCACGCCGGCCTCGTGCGGGCGCTTCGCCGCGAGCGCACTGTCCGCCCACGCGAGGCGCAGGTTGCGCTGCTGCTCGTCGCTCCACTTCCCGGTCGCGACGGCCGCCGAGAAATCGCCGCACGCGACGTCGTAGCGCATCTGCCGCTGCGCCATGTAACCATGTTGCGCGAGTACCGACGCGCTTTTCGGGAACCGGGTGTTCAACGATTCGACCAGCGCGTCCGCTTCGTCGACCTTGCCTTCCCGGCGGTACACGTCGACGAGCAGCAGCCCGAGTTGTTCGCTTCCGGGCTGGATCCTGAGCGCGCGCGACGCATAGTCTTCCGCGCGCGGCAGGTCGCCGGCATTGATGGCCTTGTATGCGCCGTCGGCGAGCCGATAGGCTTTGGGCGTCAGTGGGCGGGCGGCGGAAGCCGGCGCCTGCCACGCGAGCGACATGGCGATCGCCAATGCGCTCGACCGCGCGCAGCGCTTGAGGCTCGCCGCGATCGGACGTGTCGCGCGCTTCATGCTTGTTCTCCCAACGGCTTCTGCGGCGTCGCGGCGTCGCCGTCGCGCGCCCGCGCTAGTTCGACAAAGCGCGAATGCCGGGCCAGTTCGGCTGCAATCTCCGCATCGCAAGCGATGAAATAGGCAACGCTCGATCTGGCGCCGCGTCGCACGACATCCTGTTCGTCCGACGTGAGCGGACGCCCGACTGCAACGTTCAAGGTTCCGTCGTCCGCGGTCGAAAACGGGACGGCGTGGTACGCGTACTGCACCTCGAATGCGAGCGAATCCGCGAAATGGCCCACCGCGACGTTGCCCAGGCTCACGCGGGGCAGCTCGGCCTGCTCGGCGATCGCATCGGCCAGCGATTCGGTCGACAGTGCGTAGTCTTCGAGCAATAGCTCGCCCAGCCGCCTGCCGCACGTAAGTTGCTTGTCGAGGCTCGCCTGCAACTGCTCCGGCGTGACCACGCCCCAGCCGACCAGGATCTCCCCGATCTTCAGGCGCGCCTTCCCGAGCGCTTCGTTCGACAGGTAGATATGGCTGGTCTTGTCCCACGCGATAGGCTTGCCGCTCGCAAGATGGTTGAGATAAATGCGCCACGCGCGGCAAACCGCGCAGAAGTTGATCAGGTTGTTGACGAACATGCGCGGAATCGACAGCAGCCCCTGCAACCGGCCGTTCAACCTGCTGACGAAGTAATAGCGCTGCCCGGCGCGGGCAAGCAGCATGATCGTGTTCACCCACAGCAGCGGCGCGAGCCACGCGGCGGCCGTGACAAGAGGCCCGCCGACAGGGACGACCTGGCCGGCTCTTTGCAATACGGCAACCAGCAGGAAGTTGAGCAGCACGCCATACGCAACCACCGAAAACAGCGATGTCACGACGCCCTTGCGATCGTGAAAGAACATGTAACGGGTGAGGAGGTCGCCCTTCCAGCCCAGTTGCTCCCAACCCTGAAAGGCGATGCCGAGGATCCAGCGCGCGCGCTGCCGATAGGCGGTCCGGAAAGTCTTCGGAAAATACTCGCGCGTGGCCAGCAGGTTTTGATTGACGCCGCCGCCCGGTGCGGGCCGTGCGGCGGTATCGCGTGTGCGATCCGAAAGCGGAAAACGTGCAAACGTCTCCTTCATGCCGAGGTCTCTCAACCTGAAGCTGAAGTCGTAGTCCTCGGTCAGCGACGCGGTGTTGAACGCGCAGCCGCCGCGCGCCTTCATCGCTGCTTCGATCGAACGCCGGCTATAGCACGACGCGACGCCCGCGCCCGGGACGACGCCGGTCAGACGCGCGCGCACCGGCACATCCTTCTGGTGCGTTTCGCTGAAATCGTCGAGATAGCAGCCGGCGACGAACTCGTTCCATTTTCGCGGCAACGACAGGACGGGAAGCTGGACCAGATCGCTGTCCGCCACCGCATGATTGAGGTACTTGAGTTCGACCGGATGAATGACGTCTTCGCAGTCGTGCATGACGACGCCTGCGAACTGAATATGGTGGACCTCTTCGTAGCGCAGGATCGTTTCGATGATCCAGTTCAGGCAATCGGCCTTGCAGGTCGGCCCGTCGTTCATGACGGTCGCGCGCGTCACCCGCCCCGGATACCGGCGCACCATCCGTTCGACTTCCGCGGTGGTTTCGGCGTCGTTGTGATAGGTCCCGACGAAGATGACATAGCGCTCGTACTCGATGGTCGCCAACGTGTTTTCGATCATTTTGGCGATCACGTCATACTCTTTCCATGCCGGCACCATGAGCGCCAGATGGCGCTCTTCCAACGCACGCAGCGTGCCGACATCGATGCTCTGCGATTGCTCGCGACGCAGAAGGCGCCCGATTTCGAAGGACCAGTAGCAGGCGTCCAGCACGAGATCATCCAGCGTACTGACCAGGATGACGACGGCCGTCACGATGGCGACGGCGGTCAGCGCATTTATATACGTACTCCATATTATATGATTCATCATTGTTCCGATATTTGCGCTTGTCGGTATTGCTTCCCCCTCTCACCGACTCGGACGAAACGCGCTCCGTCCTCGTCGTCCCCGTCATACCCACCCGGCGACTTGCGCCACGAAAGCCTCCCCCGTTCGAACACGCTCCCGGCCCCTGGTCTTTCACGATTCACGCGAGCAACGTCGCCAAGAATGCAACGTATTCGACGCATGACATTCAACGCTGCGCGCTGCACTGCTCGTAAAGCAAGTCGTGCGCCATCGCCCGCGCCGCCCTTGATATTCAGGGTACCGATGTATGCGAAACGGGATTGGCTCGACGAATCCGGATCAAACGTTTCAGTGCTGAAACGCGCACCGGCCGGCCGTGAAAAATGGCGTTTTCATGGCGTCTGCCGCGCAATCGGCACGCGATGGCGACGGTCGCCGGTCGAAAAACGCGTGTCGAAGCCGGCAATCCGGCGCGTCGGTCGCCATGGTTTGCGCCAGCACCCCGAATGAATTGCCGATTGGCCATTTATCGAGCGTGACGCGCAACTGGTTTTCCCTGAATCGTCCGAACACACTTCAACGGTTTGGCCGACTGAACGCGCAAAACCAGCGGCGTTGCATGCATGAAACGTTTATCGAAGCAATTTCGAACGGCCGTGACGCGCCAGTTCAGGTGCCGTGGCCCAGCATCCATTTGCGACGGATGGTACGTTTTTAGCTTGAGAAAACCACCATCCGGTTCAGGATTTTTATCCGGTATCAGGCGAAAAAAACGACGCGGCATCCCGATTCCGAATCGGCATCCGGCCGTGCTCGTTTTCGTTCTCACGATGAATTTAATTTGCATATCAAAGGATGAAAATCATGCCTTCGCGCCGCAATCAATCTTTTCGAAACGGGTTGAGTGCCGTCGGGCTACTCGTCGCACTGGTTCCCGCGCTCGTCGTTATCGGCGCGACCCAGGAGGCGAGTGCGCAACAGACGAGCAAGTCGTCCCCCGGCAAGATCAAGCCGCCGCCGCTGCCGATCGGTTCGGCACAGGTCAACGTGAAGGCCGGCATGTCCGACGAGGATTGGGAAAAGGCATACAAGGAGACGGGGCGTCCCAAGTTCGACAGGAAGCTCGTCAAGAAAAGCAACGGCAACGTTGAACGCGACTAGGGAGAAACGGCCATGAAAAAGATCTTGATCGTCATTGCCCTGCTTGCCGGACTCGCGCAAATGACGTTGCCGGGCACGGCGCACGCGCAGGCCACCACCGCCCATACGCTCGTGCTGTACGACAACCCGCCCAACGACCCCTACTCGAAGCTCGGCCTGATGTACAGCATCATGCTGAGAAACCTGCTCGGCCACTTCAATACGACGGTCGACATGGTGCCGATACAGAACTACACGGCCGGCATGATCGGCAGCCACGATGCCACGTTCTACATCGGCGACTACTACAACAACCCGATTCCGGCGGCATTCATGAGCGACGTGATGACCGCCACGAAGACCGTCGTCTGGTTCAAGTACAACCTGTGGCAGCTCGCCTGGAACACGGCTTACACGTTCAACCAGACCTACGGGTTCAGCTTCCTGGGCCTTGCCGGGATGAACGCGACGCCGTCGTCGAGCAATCCTACCCCGGGCTTCTACGACACGGTCACGTACAAGAACCTGTCGATGGTCAAGTACTACGCGTATAACTCGTCGACCGGTGTCATCAGCGCGGACCCGGATGTCGGCCTGACCCAGGTGCTCGACACCACGAAGGCGCAGGCGCTCGTCACCATCAAGAACAGCCAGAGCGGCGCCACCACGCCGTACATCGTTCGCTCGGGCAAGCTCTGGTACTTCGCGGACGTGCCATTCTCGTACATCGGACCGACGGATCGCTACCTGGTGATCTGCGACATCCTGCACGACATCCTGCAGACCAACGCACCGGTGAATCATCGTGCGCTCGTCCGTCTGGAGGACCTCGACGCGTATACGACGACGAGTTCGATGACGACGCTGACGAATTACCTGTATTCGAAGAAGATTCCGTTCACGATGGCCACCATTCCCGTGTACACGGATCCGAACGGCTATTACAACGGCGGCGTCCCGGAAACGATCCATCTTGCGCAGGCAACGGGCCTCAAGAGCGCGCTGAACTATGCGATCGCGCACGGCGGCTCGATCGTGGTGCACGGCTATACGCACCAGTACGATTCGACGCCGAACCTTCAGAACGCGGTCAGCGGTAGCGATTACGAGTTCTGGTACGCCGTGCAGAACCGGCCGGTCGATGAGGACTCGATTCCGTGGGCGGAAGGCAGAATGGCCGACGGCATCGCCGAGTTCACGAACAACGGCTACAAGATCGTCGGCTGGGCCGCGCCGCAGTATCAGATGTCGCCGAATGCAGCGGCGGCCACCGCCGTCACGTTCCCGACGACGTTCCAGCGAGCCGTTTACTACACGTCGACCAATCCGCAACTCGGAACGGGAGCGGCCAACCAGGACTTTTCGGCCGGGCAGTTCTTCCCGTACATCATCAATTCCGATTACTACGGAGAGCGGATCATTCCGGAGAACCTGGGCAGCATCCAGTACAACATCTGCAATATCGATCCGTTCTCGTGCATCTCGTACACATGGCAGCAGCTTCTCACCAATGCGCAGTATGGCCTGGCGGTGCGGGACGGCTTCGCGTCCTTCTTCTTCCACCCGTACTGGCTCGAGCCCGATCTCAAATTGCCGGCCTACCAGGACTTCCAGAGTCTGATCACCGGCATTACGAAACTCGGCTATACGTGGGCGGACGGCACGACGGCCAAGTGACACACGTCGGCGAAAGCCTCGTGCGACCCGCTGCGGTGATGCGGGTCGCACATTTGCATGGGGTTGGCTACGATGACGCACGGGCATGCTTCCGGGGAGGCAGCGATGGTCACGTACGCCATCCAGGCCTTGCGCGGCATTCCGCAGCGTCTGGGCCGGTTCCGGCACGCAAGCCGGGCGCGCCGGCGCTCGCCCGCGCCACCCGCGCCGCACTCATCGCGGGCGGCGACGCTCGCGACCATCGGCGCGTCGCTCGTCATGGCCGCATGTAGCTGGACGCCGCACGACGTGCAGGCCGACGGCATCGTCTGGCAGGTGGACAACGCGACAACCCGTCCGGTCGGGAACTGGCAAATGCTCGGCGTCCACGATCTGTTGATCCAGTGGAGCGTCGTCGACGATACCGCGTACGTGCCCGGAACCGGTATCCGTTCCGCGCCGCACCTTCCGGACTGGGCGCGCATCGGCCGCGAACCGTGGGCCGCAAACGTCATTCTGGGCCTGGCCGGCTACCAGGACGAAAAGCGTGCGCGTACCCATCTGTCGACGCTGGCGGAGCAGTCCGCGCAGGTGGCCCGCGTGCGCGTCCCGCTGCATGTCACCGGTTACTACTTCCCGGTCGAAATCGATCCGACGTGGCAGGACGCGCCCAGGCTCGCCGAGATCCTGCAGCGACTGCCGCGGCCGCTATGGGTGAGCGTGTACGACCAGACCAATATCGGCGGAAAGGCGCTGGCCGACTGGCTCGCATCCTGGCTTCCCGCGGACGTCGGCGTGTTCTTCCAGGACGGCTGCGGCGTCTATGCGCGCGAACCCTACGTCGCGCGCACTTACGTCGACGAACTGGCCTCGCGCCTGGGGAAACGACGTGTGCGGATGATCGCGGAGGCCTTCCGGCCCGCCGAGCACGGCGGATTCCGTCCAGCCACCGCCGAGGAACTGGGCAAGCAGCTGGCGACTTACCGGGGCTACCCGGTCTATCTGTTCGATGGTCCGCACTACGTGTCGGACGATCTCACCCGCGCGCTCGTCACCGGAACGCCCGGGTCGCCGGCATCGGGGCCCGCCGCAACGACGCCCTGACGATCCTGCCGCGCCGGGCGGCAATGCGGACGGCGTGTCTCGGGCCGATCGACAGCAGATAAAAAAACGCCCCGCTCGAACGGCGGGGCGTGATGCCCGACGGACAGCCGGCGGGCAATGCGCGAGCAGGACTCGCGCGGCCGGCTTACGAACAGGCCTTGCCGTGCGACGGATGGAAGCCCTTCGCCTTCGCATCCGCTTCCGACATGTAGCTGCCGTGCTTCGTCTTGCCGTAGTACTTGTCGGTCGGGCAATGATAGACCTTGGTGCTGTCGTTGACCCACACCTTGCCCGCGCCGCCGCCTGCCGCCGCGGTCGTCGCCGGTGCGGTCTTCGCGGTTGCAGCGGCGGACGTCGAAGCCGCCATGGCAGGCGCGGCCGCGGCCGGTGCGCTGGCGGCGGCTGCCGCCGACGCGCCGTACCACGTCTTCACCCCCTTGTGACCCGCGCATGCGCCCTTCTTCGACGCGCCCGAGTAGAACGAGCCGTCCTTGCACAGGCCGGTCGTACCGGCCGGCGCGCTGGCCGGAACCTGTGCGAACGCACCGAGCGACAGCCCCATGCCGGCAGCGAGCACGGCGATCAACATCGTCTTTTTCATTTCCTCTCCTGATTTGCCTGAATGTCGACAGCGTCCCGGGCGCACCCGAGGAAAGTCGCGATTACGCGATTACCGCACCCAGCGACACACGCGGTGGTGGTGGTGATCGAAATGGCACACACGGTGCGAATGCGCTTCGGCAAGCGCCGGAACGAGAACGGCGCAAGCCAGTGCCGTGGCCGTCAGAATCTTCGCGATGCGGTTCATGGAACTCTCCCGGGTAGGTCAGCCGGTCATCCGGCTGGTATCTCCTTAACGCCGGTCGACGGATCCCGGTGTACCGCGCTTGCGCTGAATTGACGATGTTTGACATCGAATGCCTACAGTCTTTCGATGCTTTCAACGACGGGCGGGCGCGTGACGGGGGAGCGGGGAGGCTTCGCGACGAGGGATGTCATCACGCAGCAATCAGGAAAGGCATAAAAAACAGCGTGTGCCGCACGCGAGCGTCAGGCCGACGCCCATGCGGCACACATTACTGCAAGCTTACTTCAGGCGTCCCGACAGGAATTGCCCGAGGCGCTCGCTCTTCGGGCTCACCAGAATCTCCTGAGGATCGCCCTCCTCCTCGATCCTGCCCTGATGCAGGAAGATCACGTGATTCGACACGTTGCGCGCGAAACCCATTTCGTGCGTGACGACGACCATCGTGCGGCCTTCCTCGGCGAGCTTCTGCATCACCTTCAGCACTTCGCCGACCAGTTCGGGATCGAGCGCCGACGTCGGCTCGTCGAACAGCATCACCTCGGGCTCCATCGCGAGCGCCCGCGCGATCGCCACACGCTGCTGCTGGCCGCCCGACAGGTGCGACGGATACATGCTCTCGACGCGCGTCGGCAGGCCGACCTTCTCCAGGTATTTCCGGGCCCGCGCGATGGCTTCGTCCTTGCTGACGCCGAGCACGGCCATCGGTGCCTCGATGACGTTCTCGAGCACCGTCATGTGTGCCCACAGGTTGAAGTGCTGGAACACCATCGACAGCTTCGTGCGCATCCGCTGCAGCTGCTTCTGGTCGGCCACGCGCAGCGAACCGTTGCGGTCGCGCGCGGTCTGGATCGGCTCGTCGCCGATCGTGATCTGCCCCGAGCACGGCTGCTCGAGGAAGTTGATGCAGCGCAGGAACGTGCTCTTGCCGGAGCCGCTCGAGCCGATGATGCTGATCACGTCGCCGGCCTTCGCCTTCATCGACACGCCCTTCAACACCTCGTTGTCGCCGAACTTCTTGTGGAGGTTTTCAACGGTGAGCTTGTACATGCTTGGTCCTTCGTTGCGATTAGTGGCTGCGCGGCGAGAGGTACGCGAGCCAGCGCGTCTCGAGCTTGCGGAATGCCCAGATGAGCGTGAACACGACGATGGCGTACAGCACGGCCGCGACGCCGTAGGCCTGGAACGACATGTACGTCGCGGAATTGACGTCGCGCGTGACCTTCAGGATGTCGGGCACGGTCGCGGTGAACGCGAGCGTCGTCGCGTGCAGCATCAGGATCACTTCGTTGCTGTAGCTCGGCAGCGAGCGGCGCAGCGCGGACGGCAGGATGATGCGCGTATAGAGCTTGAAGCGCGACATTCCGTAGGCCATGCCGGCTTCGATCTCGCCGGCCGCCGTCGCCTTGATCGCCCCCGCGAAAATCTCAGTCGCATAGGCGCATTCGTTCAGCACGAACGCGAGCAGCGTACAGTTCATCGCGTTGCGGAAGAACGTGTCGAGCAGCACGTGGTTGTGCACGACCTGCAGGCTGTAGATGCCGGTGTAGCACATCAGCAACTGCACGTAGAGCGGCGTGCCGCGGAACACGTACGTATAGAGCCACACCGGGCCGGAGATCCAGCGGTTCGACGACGCGCGCGCGATCGCGAGCGGCACGGCCAGCGCGAAGCCGAGCACGATCGACACGACCAGCAGCCACAGCGTGATCGCGAGGCCGCTGAAGCGGTAGCCGTCGGTGTACAGATAGTTTTGCCAGTACTGGCTGATGATTTCGATCACAGTGCGAGCCTCCGGACGCCGACGGAATAACGCTTCTCGAGGTGATGCAGCACGACGTTCGACACCGTCGTGATCGCGAGGTAGATCGCGCCGGCCGCGAGCGTGAAGAAGAAGAAATCGAGCGTGCTCTTGCCGGCGTCCTGCGACGCCTTCACCACGTCGGCAAGGCCGATGATCGACACCAGCGCGGTGGCCTTCACGAGCACCTGCCAGTTGTTGCCGATGCCCGGCAGCGCGAAGCGCATCATCTGCGGGAACAGGATCCGGTGGAACACGCGCCAGCCGCTCATCCCGTACGCGAAGCCCGCTTCGAGCTGACCGCGCGGCACCGCGAGGAACGCGCCGCGGAACGTCTCGGTGAAGTACGCGCCGTAGATGAAGCCGAGCGTGATCACGCCTGCGACGAACGGATCGATGTCGATCTGATCCCAGCCCAGCATGTCGGTCACGTTGTTCAGCAGGATCTGGATCCCGTAGAACAGCAGCAGCATCAGCACGAGGTCGGGCACTGCGCGGATCAGCGTCGTGTAGAACGTGCCGAGCGATTTCAGCACGCGGTTGGTCGACAGTTTCGCGGCAGCGCCGGCGAGGCCCAGTATGAGCGACGCGGCCAGCGACAACACCGCGAGCTTCACGGTCTCGACCGTGCCGGCCCACAGCAGCGGGCCAAATCCTTGGAAGATCATGTAAGGGATCCAGAGCGAGGTGGCTGGATTGTCAATAGCCATTAACTACGCATCAAACGATATCTGCGCACTACCTGATGCCGTCCGCTCATCAAGCCAGACGCATCATGCGAAGCAAGTGGCACCCGGAAACTGGCGCGGCGCGTCGCAGCCGATGCGCGCCGCATCGACGATCAGCCGCCGTAGACGTCGAACGCGAAGTACTTCTTCTCGAGCTTCTTGTACGTGCCGTCCTTCAGCATGCCGGCGATGGCTGCGTCGATCTTCGCCTTCAGGTCGGCGTCATCCTTGCGCAACCCGATGCCGGCGCCGTTGCCGAGCGTCTTCGGATCGTTGATGTCGCCGCCCGCGAACTGGAAGTTCGCGCCGCGCGGCGTCTTCAGGAAGCCGAGATCGGCCTGCACCGCGTCCTGCAGCGCGGCGTCGAGGCGGCCGGACATCAGGTCCTGGTACACGCCGTCCTGGTTCTGGTACGGCACGACCTGCACGCCCTTCGGCGCCCAGTAGGTCTTCGCGTAGGTTTCCTGGATCGTGCCCTGCTCGACGCCGACCGACTTGCCTTTCAGCGATTCGGCCGTCGGCTGGAGATTCGAGCCCTTCTTCTCGACGAGGCGCGTCGGCGTGTTGAACAGCTTGTCGGAGAACGCGATCTGCTCGGCGCGCGCCGGCGTCATCGACATCGACGACAGCACGCCGTCGAACTTCTTCGCCTTCAGCGCCGGGATCATCCCGTCGAAGTCGTTCTCGATCCACACGCATTTCGCTTTCAGGCGCGCGCAGATTTCGTTGCCGAGATCGACGTCGAAGCCGACGACCTTGCCGCTTGCATCCTTCGATTCGAACGGCGGATAGCTGGCGTCGACGCCGAACCGGATCGTCGACCAATCCTTGGCGTGGGCACCGACCGCGAGGCAGGCAAGGGCAATACTGAGCGCGAGTTTCTTCATGGCGTTCCTGTCATAGGCGAACTGGGCACGGGTCCCGCCGGGCGTCGCCGCCGTGAACCCTTCCAACCCGGGAGCCGTCCGTTTGACCGCACCCAAGTTGTACATACAACTTTGCCTTTTCCTGCCCGATGCCAGCAATCCGTGTTTATCTCTAATTGTCGGCGGATTATTGCCGTGGGTCGCGAATATCCTTGAATTTCAATTAATTAACGCTTACGCAGCGCTGAATTTTTGCTTTCTCGATGCGTAAGCAGCCAGCGGCACGACCGGAAAACCTGTCTATACCTGCCGGGGCGGGACGATCGTTTCCAGACCGACCAGCCGGTAGCCGAACTGCAATTCCGTCAGCAAGCGGCGCAGGCCGGCCGGCACGGGCTCGAGTTTCTGCCGCCGGTTCGTCATGTACACGCGCACGTGCTTCGCGGCGTTGTCGGTCAGGTTCATCAGCGCGCGAGCGCCATCGCGATCGACGAGCACCGCGTGTCGATCGGGCGGCGATCGTCGGGGATGGTCTGCACCAGCTGCGTGTCCGGCATGAGCGCGACGCGCGCCCCGAGCAGCGGCGGCGATCGTGTCGGCGCAGGTCGCCGAGAACTGGCCGGTCGCGAGCGCGACCGCGAGCATCCGCATGAACGTGAACACGTATCGCGGATCGGATACCGCGAACGACAACCTCGGTTCGACGAAGAGGAAATCGAAGCAGCCGGCGCAGACGAACCCGGCCCATGTGCCGGCCAGCCGGCCGAACCGCAATGCGATCACGACGACGGTCATCAGGAACAGCATCGCGACGCTCGGCATCCGGCATCGGTTTTGCCGCCACGCGGCACGCCGCTGTCCGACCGCCCTGCGCAATCCCGCATGGACGCGCACCGGCCGAACAGGGATCATTCACGGACTCCGGGCCTGCACGCCCACGAAACCGGTACACTCGGCGCCGGGCGCGCACCGGATCGGCATTCGGCGGCGGGCCGATGCCGACTCTGAAACCGTGATCCCATGACCACACCGATCTATCAGGAAATCAAGGACTTCATCCTCGCGCGCATTCATGCCGGCGAATGGGCGGAAGGCGACCAGGTACCGTCGGAGAACGAGCTCGCGCGCGAATTCAACGTCGCGCGAATGACGGTCAACCGCGCGCTGCGCGAGTTGACGGCCGAGCAAGTGCTCACGCGCACGCGCGGCTCCGGCACGTACGTCGCGTCACCGAAATACGAATCGACGCTGGTCGCGATCCGCAGCATCTCGGACGAAGTCGCCGCGCGCGGCCACCGCTATCGCGCGCAGGTGCTGGAAGTCGGCGCGGCCATCGCCGATGCGAAGCTCGCCGACGAACTGCAGCTCGACACCGGCAGCGCGATCTTCCATTCGCGCGTGCTGCACTTCGAAAACGACACGCCCGTGCAGCTCGAGGAACGCTGGGTGAATCCGGCCTGCGCGCCCGAATACGCGTTGCAGGACTTCACGACGACGACGCCGAACCAGTATCTGACGCGCGTCGCGCCGCTGCAGCGTGTCGAATACCGGATCGAGGCCGCGATGCCCGATACGGAAACGCGTCGCCACCTGACGATGGACGAGCGCGAGCCGTGCCTGTTGCTGCATCGGCGCACGTGGTCGCAGGGGATGGTCGCGGCGGTCGCCAATCTTTGGCACCCGGGCAGCCGCTATCGGTTCACCGGGCATTTCTGACCCAGGCGGGGAGCACGGGAAGCCGCGGCTGGCGCGTCAGCGCGCGCCGGAGCGCACACCGCATGCGTGTGGCAACAGCTGATCGCGGCCGGCCGGCAAACCGGAGAGCTGGACGCGACGCTATCGGCCGGCCGGCTCGCGACGTGGTTCCATCACCTGTATCTCGCAGCGATGCTGCGCCGGCTGACCATACCGGGGTTGTCGCTGAAACGGGATTTCCAGTCGATTGCGAAGCCGTTCGTCGAAGGCGCACACGCGAAAACCTGAGCGGCCGCCGCGGGCGCGCGGCGCTTCGCGCCTGCCGGCCATTGCGTCTCGTCGAGCAGCCGGTCGAACAGCCGCGCGCGCTTGTCGGCCGACAGCGGACACAGCCCGAACATCGCCGATAGCGCGATACCCCACGCCGCCTTCCACCGCAGCAGCGCCAGATCGGGATCGTCGGATTCGGCGGCGATGCGCTGCACGTTCTTCGCATCGGCTTCGCGAACCTTCTGCAACGGCTCGGTATCCTCGACGAGCGCGGCCATGATCGCGAGCGCCGCCGATGGCTGCGGGTCGATCGCCTCGCGCATCGTCGCGATCTGTGCGGACAGCGTCGGCCGGGCTTCGTCCGGATCGCGCGTGGCCAGGTAATCGCGCTGAAGGCATTCGTAGGATTCCTTCTGATGTACCATCAACGCATTCAGCACGTCGTCTTTCGTTTCGTGCGGAACTGGTGCGGCGGGCGGCGTCGGCCTGCAACTCGACGCGGGCGGGATGAAGCTCGGCACGCCGTCGCTCGCCGCGATGCTTGCCGGCGGCCTCGCATTCGCGGTGCCGCCCGGACGCACGACCATCGTCGCGGCGCACGACGGGGCGCGTTTTCGCGTGGCCGACGATGAAATCGATGCGATGCGCACGCCCAACGCACCAGCGGCTCCGGTCGTCATGCGGTTCGACCGCTCGCTGCGCGGCCTCGACGTGGGCGCGCCGGTGGATTTTCGCGGCATCGAGCTCGGCACCGTGACGGCCGTCGGCACGGAATACGATGCGCGGCGCGGCAGCGTCACGATGCGCGTGACGATGGCGCTCTATCCCGATCGCCTCGGGCAGCGCTACCGCGACGTACTCGGCAACGGCGACACCGATGCCGGCAAGGCGCTGCTGCGCACGCTCGTCGCGCGCGGCTTGCGCGGGCAATTGCGCGTCGGCAACCTGATTGCAAACCGGTCGTCCGTCGCGCTCGACATGTTCCCGAACGCGCCGCCTGCGTCGGTCGACACCGATCGGCTACCGATCGCACTGCCGACCGTTCCCGGCACGCTAGACGTGCTGCGCGTCCAAATTGCCGACATCGCCGGCACACTTGCCCGCTTGCCGCTCGATCGCATGGGGGCGCGTGTCAACGCGGCGCTCGTGAGCACCGGTGCGCTGTTCGCGCAACTCGACACCGAACTCGCACCACAGACGCGCGACACGCTCGGTGCTGCGCGACGCGCATTCACGAGCGCGCAGGCGATACTGGGGCAGGAGGATGCGTCCGCATCCAGTGTGCGCCGCGCGCTCGCGCAATTCACGCGAACGTCGAGCGCGCTGCGTGCGCTGGCCGGTGATCTGGCGCGACATCCGGAGTGGCTGCTGCGCGGCGTCGCGCACGATACGCCACTGGCCGGCCCGCCGCGTGCAAACGGCGACGGCCATTGATTGCATCGTGCGATGCGCACGCATTTTTGCAACGAATGCACGTACGGGATGCCAAATTTCCCGAGCCGCAGTATGCTGGTGTCGTACGGCACGCACGATACATCGGGCAATCCCCTAGTCCGCACGTCGCTGCGCCGCCGTCGAGACCGCAATCATGCATTGCAAGGAGGGATTCGTGATGGCTACCACGCATCAGCACTTCCACCTCGAACTACGGCACGCCACCGCGCCGACGTACTTCATCAGCTACCTGTTTCCCGCCTTGCTGTTCGCTTACGAACTGCTGCGCGTCGGCCAGTGGATCCGCGATCACGGGATGCAATTCGCCGCGTTCAAGCAGATGGGTTACGAGTATCTGCTGATGCTGCTGTTCGTCGGGTTGCAGATCGTCATCGAAGCGATCTTCCTGCTCGGCGCCGCGATGCGCCGGGATCATCGCGATTTCGAGCATCGCCTGCCGAACGTGATCCTCGGCATCGGCTGCTCGATCGCGCTGCTCGCGGTCGACCTCGCGATCCAGCTGTCGTTCTGACAGCCGGCGGGCCCGCCCCGCCGGTCGTAGTGGCGCTCAGGCGCCCGCGTCGCGCAGGAACGTCGCGACGGCTGCCAGCACGTCGTCGGTTCGCTCGCGGTGCGGCATGTGTCCGCACCCGTTGAGCAGCAGGAACGACGACGGCCCGGCCACGCGTGCGGCGATTCGCTTCGGATGCACGTCCGAGCCGTATTCGTCCTGCTCGCCGTGAATCGCGAGTGTCGCGCAGCGTACGCGCGGCAGTTCGTCGTCGAGATTCCAGTCGCGAAACGCCGGCGACAGCCACGTGTCGACCCACGCGCGCAGCACCCACTCGGCCTTGTCGCCGTGATAGCGCGCGAGCCGGTCGAGCTGGCCCGGCGCACCGAACTGCTCGCCCGCTTCGCGAATGCCGTCGATCGTGCGATCTTCGACGAATGCCTGCGCGGCGACGGTCACCAGTGCACGGCAACGCGCCGGGTGCGCGGCCGCGCACCCGACCGCCATGCCGCCGCCGACGCTGTGCCCGAACGCGACGAACGCATCCACGCCGAACTGCTCGAGCAATGCATGAAACCCGTGGTCGGCTTCGTCGCGCACGAACGTCGTGCCGAGCTGGCCCGGATGACGATCCGAGCGGCCGAAGCCGAGCCGGTCGTACGCGATCACGTCGCGTTGCGTCGCGTGTGCCAGTTGCCCGGGGAAATCGCGCCATAGTTCGACGCAGCCGAGCGAATCGTGCAGCAGCACGATCGGCGCGGCCGGCATAGGCGCGGCCGGCATAGGCGCGGCCGCGTCCACCGCGGCAGTCCCTCGCCAGCGCTGCGCGAAGAGACGCCCCTGCGGCGTCTCGACAAAAGTCTCCTCGGTCACGATATCGGTCATCTGTCTGTCGTCGTTCCGCATGAAAACGGCGGCACACCGGCGTGCCGCATCGAATGCCGACGATGGTGGCTCGGCGCCGCGCGCCGCGTCAAGCAAGCCCCCATCGGGCGCCCGCTCATTCGGGCTGCGGCGGCAGGTATTCCATCTGCGACTCGTCGTACAGCCGGTAGATCAGCGCCTGTATCGCGCGAATGTCCTCCGACTCGTCGAGCATCCGCATGCTCATGATGATCGGCGACACGAGGTTCGGGTCGTCGAGCGGCTTGTAGCTGATGTCGTCGCGCTTCAGGCCGTACACGCTGTGCGGCACGACCGATACGCCCTCGCCCATCGCGACGAGTCCGAGCGCGATCTGCAGTTCGCGCGTCTCGTAGATGCGCCGCGGCTGCAGCGCGCGATCGTGGAATGCCGCGAGCACCTGGTCCGCATAGCTCGGACGCGGCGCCTTCGGAAAGATGATCAGCGTGTCGTTCACGAGATCGTGCAGCGACAGCACCGACTTCGCGCCGTCCAGCGGATGGCCGACCGGCAGCGCGACGATCATCCGCTCCTCGCGCAGCACGACGCGCCGCACGCTCGGATCCTCGTGGCGGATTCGCCCGAATCCGACGTCGATGCGCCCTTCCTTCAGCGCCTTGATCTGGTCCATCGTCGACATCTCGTGCAGGCTCAGCTCGACGGCCGGATACTCGCTGCGAAAGCGCCGGATGATCTTCGGCAGCATTCCGTACAGTGTCGAGCCGACGAAGCCGACCGACATGCTGCGCTCGATCTTGCCGACCCGCTTCGTCATCGATTCGAGCTCGGTCGTCTGCGCAAGCAGTTGCACCGCGTGCGAATAGAAGAAGCGCCCTGCGTCGGTCAGCTTCAGCGGCCGCGCGTTGCGCTCGAACAGCGGCACGCCGAGCTCCTCCTCGAGCTGCTGGATCTGCCGGCTCAGCGGCGGCTGCGCGATGTGCAGCCGCTCGGCCGCCCGCGTGAAATTCCGCTCCTCGGCAACCGCGACGAAGTAGCGGAGGTGTCTCAACTCCATTTTCGGTTCCTCCCCGGACAGGCACCGGACGTTCAACCGGCAGCGCGCGGGCCGCGCGCGCGCCGTTCGTCCCGTGATGGCCTGTCCCGATCCCGTGACGATACCTCAGCCGGCGTCGATACCGGTTCGAGCCGCGTCGCGCAAAACAAAACGGGAAGCCGCCAGGCTTCCCGTTTCTTCATCGACGCTGCGTGGCGGCCTCGTCGCAACCGCGCGTCATGCCTCGGTCGCGTATAGCGCGTCGCGCTGCGCGTCGCTCAGCGAATCGAGCGGCACGTCCGGCAGCCGATAGCAGATCATCGCGCCGTACAGCTCGGCCAGGCAGTTGCTGCCGGCGTCCAGCGCGTAGCCGTCCTCGCCGTCCGGGGCGGGCGGATACACTTCGCGCCACGCGTTGATCGCGGCTTCGATTCGCACGATGGAAACGGGTCCGGCCTTCCGCTCGGCGGGTGATGCGCTCATGGATTCCTCTGGGTTGCGCGCTCCGCGGGCCGTGCCGGCCCCGACGAAACGATGAAAACGCCGGGCGCCGCCGGCCGTCGCAGGCTGCGCGCACGCCGGATGCCGATCCGCGCCGCGCTCGTCGCGCCGGCCGGGCCGCAGCCCGGTAGGGTCGGGAAATATAACCGGCTTTGACCCCGTGCAGGCGAAAGCCGACAAAAAAAGCGGATTCGGCAAGAACGGACGCACCAAAGAGAAAAAACGGGAAGCCCGCAGGCTTCCCGTTTCGTCGGATATCGCGTGGCGGCGTGCCGCGCCCGCATCAGCCGGCGGTTTCGCGGTTCGTCACGCGCGGTGCTTGTGCGCCGCGATTCGCAGCCACCCACGGCGCAATCTCCATGTCCTCGTAGCGCACGAAGCGGCTCTTGTTCATGAACCGGTAGCCGAGCCATACGACGAGGAACAGCGGAATGCCGACGTAGGTCGCGGCCACGCCGGCCCAGTCGATCCGGTTCGCGAGGAACGCCTGATAGTCCTGCCCCAGCGCGATCACGAGACACAGCACGAACGCGAACAGCGGGCCGAACGGGAACCACTTCGACTGGTACGGCAACTGGTCGACCGAGTAGCCCTGCTTCACGTAACCCTTGCGGAACCGGTAATGGCTGATCGCGATGCCGAGCCACGCGATGAAGCCCGTCATCCCCGACGTGTTCAGCAGCCACAGGTACACCGTCTTGTCGCCGTACAGCGACGTGAAGAAGCACAGCGCGCCGACGGCCGTCGTCGCGTACAGCGCATTGCGCGGCACGCCGCCCGGCGACAGCTTCGCGAACAACTTCGGCGCGCGGCCTTCGGTCGCGAGGTTGTAGAGCATCCGCGTCGACGCGTACATGCCCGAGTTGCCGGCCGACAGCACGGCGGTCAGGATCACCGCGTTCATCACGC
Source organism: Burkholderia sp. WTPI3 (assembly GCF_021483755.1). NCBI lineage: Bacteria > Pseudomonadati > Pseudomonadota > Betaproteobacteria > Burkholderiales > Burkholderiaceae > Burkholderia > Burkholderia sp. WTPI3. Next base: position 62,825 of record NZ_JAGIXF010000030.1, read on the forward strand.
CGGCCGCGAACGCGAGGCCGGCATGGCGGAACACCAGCGTGAACGGGCTCACGCCGATGTCGGTCACGTCGCTCTTCAGCAGGTTCGGGTCGGTGTACGGAATCAGCACGCCGATCACGAAGATCGCGAGCACGTAGAACAGCAGGATCCGCCAGAACACCTGGCGCACCGCGCGCGGGATCGTCGTGCGCGGGTTTTCCGACTCGCCGGCCGCGACGCCGATCAGCTCCGTGCCCTGGAACGAGAAACCCGCGATCATCGCGACGCCCATCATCGCCGGCAGGCCGCCCGCGAACGGCGCGTCGCCGATCGTCAGGTTGCCCCAGCCGTTGCCGGGCGCGCCCTTCAGAATGCCGAAGATCATCAGCAGGCCGACGCCGATGAACGCGACCACGGTGACGACCTTGATCAGCGCGAACCAGTATTCGGCCTCGCCGAAGCCGCGCACGGTCAGCGCGTTGAGCAGGAACATCACGCCGAGGAACGCGGCGCTCCACCAGACGCCCGGCACGTTCGGGAACCAGTAGTGCATCACGAGCTGCGCGGCGACGAGTTCCACCGCGATCGTCACGGCCCAGTTGTACCAGTAGTTCCAGCCGAGCGCGAAGCCGAAGCCTTCGTCGACGTATTTCGCGCCGTAGGTCGCGAACGAGCCCGATACCGGCATGAACGCGGCCATTTCGCCGAGACTCGTCATCAGGAAGTACACCATCAGGCCGATCAGCATGTACGCGACCATCGCGCCGCCGGGGCCGGCCTGCGAGATCGACGCGCCGGACGCGACGAACAGGCCCGTGCCGATCGAGCCGCCGATGGCGATCATCGTCAGGTGGCGCGCCTTCAGCGCGCGATGAAGCTTGGGTGGGTTCGCGGACGAACCGGGTTGGTCGGAATTCGGGATTGCGGACATAAACGAGACGAACGTTGAGCGGGCCGGCATCCGGGGCCGGCGCATGCGGTATCGGGGCGCGATGCGCCACCTGCCGTGCATTCGATGCGGCCCCGATACGCGTTGCGCGCCGGGTGCCTGCGGCGAAGCGCGGATTCTACCTGATTCGTCATGGCGACAGCTCTGGTCAGAACGCACCGCCACCGCATGCAGACGCCGCAGAATCAACGAGTTGGATGCGGCTCGGCCCCGGCGCATCGATCGCCGCCGCCGGTCGGGTCGAACGGCCGTGGCCGTCGGCAGGTGATCCGGCATGCCGAACCGCGCAATGCGCGGAAAGCGCGGAACACATTTCCGATACGCGTTAAAACGACAAATCGGCAGGCTCGCCCGCCAATATTCAGACAAAAACCTCGATACGGTAATTGATTCAAATCAAACCGAATACGCGCGAGGCAGTAATGATGCGTAACGGACCAGAATCGCCATTCGGGCATGCATGTTTTGCATCCGCCGGCCGAATCCGGAAATTCGCGAGATAATACGGGTTAATGCGAAATAATCAGCGCGCGGAACCGTCCACGACGCAAATATCCGCCGCCACGCCCTTCCCGAGGATGAAGTCACACCCGCTGCTCGCTGCGCTGCGCCGCCATACCGCGTCGGCCGTCGCACGCATTTTGTCGCCTCGCGGCGTACTGGCTGCGGGCATCGTGCTGCTGATGTTCAGCTGGGGGCTTTCCGCGTCGCTTTTAATCGAGGCGCGCCGCGACGCGTATGACCATGCGGTCGAAAATGCGCGCAACCTGATGCTGCTGATCGAGCGCGATATTTCCCGCAATATCGAACTCTACGATCTGTCACTGCAAAACGTCGTCGATGGCCTCGCCGATCCGGAATTGATGGCATTGCCGCCGCGCCAGCGTCACCGGCTGTTGTTCGACCGCGCCGCCACCGGCGCGTATCTCGGCGCCATTTTCGTGATGGATCCGCACGGCAATATCGTGATCGATTCCGCTGCGTCGCCGCCGCGACAAGGCAATTTCGCCGATCGCGACTATTTCACCGTGCATCGCAACCGGCTCGTGCCGGGCCTCTACATCAGCCGGCCGTACGCGGCACGCTTGCGCGGCGGCGCGCTGACCATCGCGCTGAGCCGCCGGATCACGCTCGCCGACGGCCGCTTCGGCGGGATCGTCGTCGGCACGCTCAGCATCGACTACTTCCGCGCGCTGCTCGACGGCCTCGCGGTCGGCGAGCACGGCAGCGCGGCGATCGTCGAGGAGAACGGCACGCTCGTGTCGCGGCTGCCGTACGACGCGCGCGTGGTCGGCCTCGACCTGCACGATTCGCCGCTCTTCATCGAATCGCAGCGCAGCCGCGACGGCGTGCTGGCGGGCACCGGCGCGATCGACGGCACGCGGCGCATCTACGTGTACAAGCACCTCGCCGGCCTGCCGCTGATCGTCGACGTCGCGCCCGCCGAGATCGACATCTACGCGTCGTGGCGTCATCGCACGATCTGGGCCGCCGTGCTGATGGGCCTGTTCACCGCGTTCATCGCGTGGGGCTCGCTCGCGCTGTCGCGCGAGCTCAAGCGCCGGCAGATCGCCGAAGCGAAGCTGTACCGGCTCGCGCACACCGATTCGCTGACGGGGCTCGACAACCGCGGCACGTTCGACGCGGTGCTCGTGAAGGAAGCGCAGCGCGCATCGCGCAGCGGCCGCCCGCTGTCCGTGCTGTTCGTCGACGTCGATCATTTCAAGGCGTTCAACGACTACTACGGGCACCTCGCGGGCGACGACGTGCTGCGCCGCGTCGCGCAATCCGCGTCGCGCTGCCTGCGCCGCGACAGCGACCACGTCGCGCGCTACGGCGGCGAGGAATTCGTCGTCACGCTACCCGACACCGACGCGCGGGGTGCGGCGACGGTCGCCGAAGCAATCCGGCGCGCGATCGTGGGGCTCGACATCACGCACGTCCGCAGCCCGTACGGGCACGTGACGGCCAGCATCGGCGCCGCAACGACCGCCGGCGGGCGCGTGAATGCCGCGACGCTGCTGCGGCAGGCCGACGAGGCGCTGTACCGCGCGAAGTCCGGCGGCCGCAATCGCGTGTCGAACCCGCAGCCGAGAGCGGCCGACGCGTGACGTGACGGCCAGCCGCGTCGCGCCGCCCCGCCGTGGACAGCCCGCGCGCGTTCGGCTAGCGTTACGGCAGCTGCGCATGCAGCGCGGCGCCGGCCCGCGCAAGCCGCCCGCGCGTATTCCGGTCACCCCGCCGGCCACCCTCGATACCTCATGACCGCCCAGCTCCCTTCCCGCTTGCCGCCGCTCCTGCGCCACGCGCTTCGTCCGCTGCTGGACCCGTACCGGCGCTACCGGCACGCGAAACTGATCCACGCGGCGCGCGTCGCGCTCGCGATTCTCGTGTCAATCGGCTTGTCGACCGGGCTGCGCGTGCCGCACGGCGAATGGTCGACGATCACCGTGCTGATCGTCGTCGGCGGGCTGCAGCACCACGGCAACATCCGCAAGAAGGCGGCCGAGCGCGCGCTCGGCACGTCGATCGGCGCGCTCGCGGGGCTCGGGCTGATCCTGCTCTACTCGTTCCTGCACGCCCCGCTCGCGATCTACCTGCTGATGGCTGTCGCGTGCGGCTTCTGCGCGTATCACGCGATCGGCAAGGCCGGCTATATCGCGCTGCTGTCGGCGATCACGATGGTGATCGTCGCCGGGCACGGCGACAACGAGATCGTCGACGGCCTGTGGCGCGCGGTGAACGTGCTGACCGGCATCGCGATCGCGCTGGCGTTCTCGTTCGCGCTGCCGCTCTATGCGACCTACTCGTGGCGCTACAAGCTCGCCGACGCGCTGCGCGCGTGCGCGGCCGTGCATGCGCGGCTCGCGGGCGACCGCCACGTGAGCGACGACGCGCACCTGAAGGAAATGGCCGCGCTGAGCGCGTTGCTGGTGCAGCTGCGCTCGCTGATGCCGTCGGTGTCGAAGGAGTGCGAGATCTCGGTCACGCACCTCGAGGCGATCCAGCGCAGCCTGCGCCTGTGCATCGGCTATCTGGAGATCCTGTCGAGCACGGTGCCGGCCCGCGACGACGTGGCGTCCCGCGAGTACATGCGCACCGCGATGAAGGCCGTGAACCGGCGCATCCGCGACACGCTAGTCGGTGCGAGCCGCGCGCTGAAGTTCGGCACGCCGAGCCGGCTCACGCCGCGCCGCCGGCCGGCCGATCCGCCGCACGACGCGCCGCCGCCGCAGTTGTCCGGCTACGTGTCGATCACGGTCAAGCTGGCCGGTGAAGTGGATCAGTTGCGCGAGAAGCTGCTCGATACGGCGCAGGCGTGGAATATTTAAAATCCGGGCGTTGCCGCTGAATGCCGCGTGGAGCCGGGACAATCTTTCATTTTCATTTCAATCTGAAAAGGCAGCATTCCGATGCGCGGCAGCCGGGTATTTCGACCGATCCGGCCCCGGAAACACAGGCCGGCTCGCCGGTTCGCGATGGCCGGTTTCGATCGCCGTTCCACGCTGATTCGCGCCTGATTCTCCGGCCGGTTCACCGCCCGCCAGCCCTGTCGCGACAGGCCCGCCGACGCATTTGCACGAAAATCAGCCCTTGCCCCAACCTCCCGGACAGCCGATACTCGCATATTCCGCGAAATACGCACCGGACTTCAATCCACGGTAATTCCCATGAGCACGATTCTCGAAAGCCTCCCGACCGGCCAGAAGGTCGGCATCGCCTTCTCCGGCGGCCTGGACACCAGCGCCGCGCTGCACTGGATGAAACTGAAGGGCGCTGTCCCGTACGCATACACCGCGAACCTCGGTCAGCCCGACGAAGACGATTACGACGCGATCCCGAAGCGTGCAATCGAATACGGCGCAGAAGGCGCCCGCCTGATCGACTGCCGCGCGCAGCTGGTCGCGGAAGGCATCGCGGCGCTGCAAAGCGGCGCATTCCACATCACGACGGCCGGTGTCACGTACTTCAACACGACGCCGATCGGCCGCGCCGTGACGGGCACGATGCTCGTCGCCGCGATGAAGGAAGACGGCGTCAACATCTGGGGTGACGGCAGCACGTACAAGGGCAACGACATCGAGCGTTTCTACCGCTACGGCCTGCTCGTGAACCCGGATCTGAAGATCTACAAGCCGTGGCTCGACCAGACGTTCATCGACGAGCTCGGCGGCCGTGCCGAAATGTCGGAATTCATGAACCAGGCCGGCTTCGCGTACAAGATGTCAGCCGAGAAGGCGTATTCGACCGACTCGAACCTGCTCGGCGCGACGCACGAAGCGAAGGACCTCGAAAGCCTCGAAAGCGGCATCAAGATCGTGAACCCGATCATGGGCGTCGCGTTCTGGCGCGATGACGTGAAAATCGCCGCCGAAGAAGTGACGGTGCGCTTCGAAGCCGGCCAGCCGGTCGCGCTGAACGGCGTCGAGTTCAAGGATCAGGTCGAGCTGCTGCTCGAAGCGAACCGCATCGGCGGCCGCCACGGCCTCGGCATGAGCGACCAGATCGAGAACCGCATCATCGAGGCGAAGAGCCGCGGCATCTACGAAGCCCCGGGCCTCGCGCTGCTGTACATCGCGTACGAGCGTCTCGTCACCGGCATCCACAACGAAGATACGATCGAGCAGTATCGCGAGAACGGCCGCCGCCTCGGCCGCCTGCTGTATCAAGGCCGCTGGTTCGACCCGCAGGCGATCATGCTGCGCGAAACGGCGCAACGCTGGGTCGCCCGCGCAATCACCGGCGAAGTGAAGATCGAACTGCGCCGCGGCAACGACTACTCGATCCTGAGCACGAAGTCGCCGAACCTCACGTATCAACCGGAGCGCCTGTCGATGGAGAAGGTGGCGTCGACGTTCTCGCCGCGCGACCGGATCGGCCAGCTGACGATGCGCAACCTCGACATCACCGACACGCGCGACAAGCTGCGCGTCTACACCCAGGTCGGCCTGCTGACGCCGGGTGAATCGTCGGCGCTGCCGCAGATCAAGGGCGACGGCGAGCAATAAGCCGTTTTACCCGAAGCCGGCGCGCGTAGCCGATACGCGTGCCGCGCCGGGCAGGCCGTGTGTGCGTCGATGCATGCACGGCCTGCCGCTCCCTCCGCTTTTCCCCTCCCTGTTTTCCCCCGCCATCGTGTCACGCGCAAACGGCGCTGCAACGCTGCCGCGATCATGGCAAGCTGCGAGTCGTTCGATTTCCGACCCGGCTCATGGCTTCCCTCCTCGTCATTCACGTGAACGGCCCGATCAACAGCGGCAAGACGACGATCGATCGCGCACTCGCACGCGTGCTGCCCGATGCGCGCTTCATCGACGGCGACGATCACGATGCGCCCGACGACGCGCCGCTCCACGAGCAGTGGGCGATCGCGCTGGAGCGCATCGTCTCCCGCATCGCGCATGCGTGCGCGTTCAGCGATTGCTTCGTCGATACGTCGAGCGCGTCCGCCGATGCGTATGTGGAGGAGATCGCACGCCGCGCGGCGCTTCCGGCAGCGTGACGCTGGCGCCTGCATCGCGGAGACGCCTCGCCGTCCTTGCGTGTATCCTCGGGACTTTTCATCCACCGGGAACGGCACCCGATACCCCATGACGGCACGATACGGCTCGATCCTCGCGTGGATCGCGATCATCGAAATCATCGCGATGGTGATGTGCTACGGCTATGCCAGCTCGATGGCCGATCCTTATGCCGGTGTCGGCGTCGTGGGCTTCGGTCTGCGGTGCATGGCCTCGATCTCCGTCCTGGCGCTTGCCGTCGGCATCGGTTGCCTCGCGGCCGACACGTCGAAGCCGGACCAGCCGCCACGCAGCGCGTTCCGTGTCGCGCTCCCGCTGCACCTTCTGCTCTGCATCCCGGGCTTGTGGTTCTGGCTCCACGCGTAAGCATGCGGCGTGCGCGCCCGGACCCACGATCACGGACGCGCGCCACCTTCAATGATGATGCTGCACGCCCGACACGACCGCTTCGCGCGCACCCTTGCGACTCAGCAGCAGCGTGACAACCGCCGACACCGCGAGCGTGCCGGCCACCACGTACAGCCCGGCCGCATATCCGCCGGTCGCGTGCTTGAGCCAGCCGATCGCGAACGGCCCGACGAACCCGCCGAGGTTGCCGATCGAGTTGATCATCGCGATCCCCGCGGCCGCACCGGCGCCTGACAGGAACGCGCTCGGCATCGCCCACAACGGCGCCTTCGCGGCGCTGATCCCGATGTTGACGACCACCAGCGCGAGGACGGTCAGGAGCGCGGTACTCGCCTGCCCCGCGAACACGAAGCCGACGCATGCGAGCACGCACGGAATCACCACGTGCCACGTGCGCTCGCCGCTGCGGTCCGAATGGCGCGCCCACACGATCATCGCCACGACGGCGGCGATGCTCGGGATGCCGGTCAGCAGGCCCGTCTGCAATGCGGTGAAGCCGAACTGCCTGACCATCAACGGCGCCCACAGGCCGAGCGTATAGAGGCCCGCCGACGTGCCGAAGTAGATCAGCGCGAGCGCCAGCACGCGCGGGTCGCGCAGCGCCTGCCACGCGCCGGCCGTGTGCCCGGCGTGCGTGTGCCGCGCGTCGGCTTCCGACTTCAGCTTCGCGATCAGCCAGTCGCGCTCGTCCGCCTTCAGCCACGCGGCCTTCGACGGCGCATCGGTCAGGCACTTCAGCACCACGAAGCCGAGCACGACCGCCGGCAGCGCCTCGACGATGTACAGCATCTGCCAGTCGGCGAGCCCGAACATCGGCGGCATCTGCATGATCGCGCCCGACAGCGGCGAGCCGATCGCGGTCGAGATCGGCGCGGCCGCCATGAACCATGCGGCGGCCACCGCGCGTTGCTTCGCGGGGAACCACAGGCTCAGGTACAGGATGATGCCGGGGAAGAAGCCGGCCTCGGCCATGCCGAGCAGGAAGCGCAAGGCGTAAAAGCTCGTCGGCCCGGTCACGAATGCGGATACCGCCGACACAATGCCCCACGTGATCATCACGCGCGCGATCCAGATGCGTGCGCCGACGCGGTGGAGAATCAGGTTGGATGGCACTTCGAACAGGAAGTAGCCGATGAAGAACAGGCCGCCGCCCAGTCCGAACGCGGTCGGCGACAGGCCGATCGCCTTGTTCATCGTCATCGCCGCGAAGCCGACGTTGACGCGATCGAGAAAGCTGACGAAGTAAAGCAGCATCACGAACGGAATGATGCGCCACATCAGTTTCCGCGCGACGCGGGTTTCCAGATCTGCTTGCATGTGTCTCCTCCTTCTTCGAGGTCGAGCCGCTCCTGTCTGCGGGGCCCGGCGGGTGCTCTGCGAGCGCCGACCGGCGCCGCGGCGAAGGGCGTGCGCCGGCGCCCGGCTCGCGTCGAATGCGCGAGTCGCGGGCAGTCGATTTCCGGTGGAGGCGGACGGCAGGCGATCGTCGTCCGCCTCGTTGCCGTCAGGCTGCGACCGCCGCGTTCGCGACGCGCTCGCAGACGGCCGCCGTCACCTGCGCGGTCGTCGCGCTGCCGCCGAGATCGCGCGTATGCAGCGACGGGTCGGCCGTGACGGCCTCGATCGCCTGCATCACGCGCGCGGCGGCGGCCGTCTCGCCGAAATGCTCGAGCAGCATCACGACCGACCAGAACGTGCCGACCGGATTCGCGAGCCCCTTGCCCATGATGTCGAACGCGGAACCGTGGATCGGCTCGAACATCGACGGATAGCGGCGCTCGGGATCGATGTTGCCGGTCGGCGCGATGCCGAGGCTGCCGGCGAGCGCGGCGGCCAGATCGCTGAGGATGTCCGCGTGCAGGTTCGTCGCGACGATCGTGTCGAGCGACGCCGGGCGGTTCACCATGCGCGCGGTCGCGGCATCGACGAGCTCCTTGTCCCACGTGACGTCGGGGAATTCCTGCGCGATCTGCTTCGCGATCTCGTCCCACATCACCATCGCGTGACGCTGCGCGTTGCTCTTCGTGATGACGGTCAGCAGCTTGCGCGGACGCGACTGCGCGAGGCGGAACGCGAAGCGCATGATGCGCTCGACGCCGGCGCGCGTGAGGATCGACACGTCGGTCGCGGCCTCGATCGGATGCCCCTGGTGCACGCGGCCACCAACGCCTGCGTATTCGCCTTCCGAGTTCTCGCGCACGATCACCCAGTTCAGGTCGCCCGGACCGCAGCGCTTCAGCGGCGCGTCGATGCCGGGCAGGATGCGCGTCGGGCGCACGTTCGCGTACTGGTCGAAGCCCTGGCAGATCTTCAGGCGCAGGCCCCACAGCGTCACGTGGTCGGGCACGTCCGGGTCGCCGGCCGAGCCGAACAGGATCGCGTCCTTGCCGCGCAGCGCGTCCAGGCCGTCGGCCGGCATCATCGCGCCGTGCTGGCGGTAGTAGTCGGCGCCCCAGTCGAAATCCTCGAACTCGAACGCAAAGCGGTCGCTGCCGCGCGCCAGCGCTTCCAGCACCTGCTTGCCGGCCGGCACCACTTCCTTGCCGATGCCGTCGCCGGGAATGGTCGCGATACGGTAGGTCTTCATGCTGACATCCTCGATTGATCGTGAGCGTGAAGGCACTTTACCTAACCGGGAGTGCTGGAACCGGTGCTAGACTCAAAGCATCTTTAACTTTAATTCACCAATCCAGTCATGGCGGATACCGTGCAGCCGGCCGATCTCGGCTTCTTCTCGACGCTGGCCGCGTCGGGCAGCCTGAGCGCGGCCGCGCGCGAGCTCGGACTGACCGCGGCGGCCGTCAGCAAGCGGCTCACGCAGATGGAGCGGCGTGCGGGCGTGACGCTCGTCAACCGTACGACGCGGCGCATGATGCTGACGCCCGAAGGCGACGTGTATCTCGACTACGCGCGCCGGATCCTCGATCAGATGGATGAACTGGGCGAACTGCTCGGCAGCGCGAAGCAACGGCCGAAAGGGCTGCTGCGCGTGAACGCGACGCTCGGCTTCGGGCGCAGCCACGTCGGGCCAGCGATCTCGCGCTTCGTCGCGCGTTATCCGGAGGTGTCGGTGCAGTTGCAGCTGTCGGTGATGCCGCCGCCGCTGACCGACGACACGTTCGACGTGTGCATCCGCTTCGGCGAGCCGCCCGATACGCGCGTGGTCGCTCGGCGGCTCGCGCCGAATCGCCGGCTGCTGTGCGCGGCGCCCGCGTATCTCGCGCGGCACGGGACGCCCGGCACGCCGCACGAGCTGACGCGACACAACTGCATCGGTATCCGGCAGGGCGACGAAGGTTACGGGATCTGGCGCCTGACGAGCGGGCGCGGCGCAGCGCGCAACACCGAAGCGGTGCGGATCAACGGCAACCTGACGACGAACGACGGCGAGATCGCGGTGAAGTGGGCGCTCGACGGGCACGGGATCCTGATGCGCGCGGAATGGGACATTCGCGAGTATCTGGCCGACGGGCGGCTCGTCGTCGTGCTGCCGGACTACGAGACGCCGAGCGCGGACATCTACGCGGTGTATGCGCAGCGGCATCAGATGTCGACGCGGATTCGCGCGTTCGTGGCGTTTCTGGCGGAGGAACTGGGCGGGTGACCGGGTGCGGGGTGCGAGTGGCCAAGCGCCCACGCACGCTCCAGAACGACGTGATACCCGCGTCGCGCATCGGATCAGCCAATCGGCACAATGATGATATTTCGGCAATTTTTCCTAAAAAACGCCAAAATACTTACACTTCTGCTCGTGCCACCGGATCGAAACAACACTCGGCCGAGCCACCAAAGTGCTAATATTTTGGCGTTATCATGTAAAAAGCGCTGAAATATTAGCTCTAACCATGGCCAGGAAAACTGCCCCGCTCTTGCCGGCATCCAGTCAGCTGCTCGTCGATTTCGGCGAGCGGCTGAAATTGGCGCGCCTGCGCCGAAAGCTGACGGCCAAGCAGGTCGCGGAGCGCGCCGGCATGTCGCCGATGACGCTTCGCTCGCTCGAGGCAGGCGGGTCGGGCGTCACGATGGGGGCGTATCTTTCCGTCATGCAGGCGCTCGGGCTCCAAGCCGATCTGGAAAAGCTGGCTGCATCAGACCCGCTCGGCCGTCAGCTTCAGGATGCCCGCCTCGCCACGCCACGGCGCGCGAAGCAGGCCACGCCTGCGGCGGCCGCAGCAGCGTCGCGCACGCGCGACAGGCGCGCGCGTGCGCGCGTCTCCCCCGCCACCCAAGCCGAGGGAACAGCAACAACGGCATCCGATCGCGCAGTGCCTGACGATAATCGCGGCACGACCGCTGCGGATCCGGCCGCATTGCTGAAACCCGTGGGCAGGCGACATGAGGGGCCGACCAAGAAATGACGACCCTCTCCGTCTAGGCGGACTGGAGCAGCCTGTCCGCTCCCCTGAAGCTCGGTCTTCTGCACGGTCGACAGCCTGAACGTCGCCCACGCCGAAGCGCGAAAATTCGTCAGCGACTATCACTGCTTCCTGGTGCGACGATTCGATCGGACTGCCGATGGTCGCCGGCTGCATTCTGCATCGGCCATGACGATGACCGGCCACGTCGACGGCGACGATGCATCCACCGGCGTCAGCTCCCTGGAACTGGCGAAAGTCCTCATGCGACACGGCGCGCAACCGAATGCCGACCTGCACGAACTATGGGCCCGGATCGTATTCAACCTGCTCGTCTCGAATACCGACGACCATCTTCGCAATCACGGGTTCATTCTCGAACCGGCTGCAGGCTGGCGACTCTCCGCAGCCTACGACATGAACCCCGTCGCCGATGGTCTCAAGCTCAATATCACGGAAACCGACAACGCGCTGAACCTCGAACTCGCCCGCGAGGTATGTGAATATTTCCGGCTGAGCCTGAAGGATGCCGACGAGATCATCGACGACTTCCGCGGCGTCGTCGGCCAATGGCGCACGCTCGCGACACGACTCGCGCTTTCTGCCCGGGAGCAGGAGCACATGGCCGACGCCTTCCGCCTCGCAGGCGCCTGAGCCCCCTTCATTCATTCGACGCACCGCCGTCACACCGCGGCCGCCAGCCTGCCGTTCGCGTCGGGCTCGCTCGCGGCGACCGCACCCGCAGCGATCTGCCGCCCCGCTGCCCCGGGAACGCGCACGCCCGCTCCGTCCTGCGCCGCATCGGCGAAGCGCTCCGCGATCCAGTCGACGAACGCGCGCACGCCGGGCGACACATGCCGGCGCTTCGCATAGACGGCCGACACCGGAACCGCGCCCGGCCGCCACCGCGGCAACACCTCCCGCAACCGCCCCGCGTCGATCAGCGGCTGCGCGACGACGCGCGGCGGCTGGATCA
>NZ_JAGIXF010000031.1:0-74889 GCF_021483755.1 Burkholderia sp. WTPI3
TCCGCACCCAGTTGAACGAGGCGCGCATCGTACGAACATGCGGGGTGTCGTGCGTACTGCGCAGCCTCGCTGCGATAGGCGGACCAGACATTCATGTTGGTCGGCTTGCACGACGGCCCGACGCAATGTGCGCTGCACTGCTGAACGTTGGCGGCGACCGCGGCGCCCAGCCGGCTCGGCAGCCAGGCATGCGGGCGCATATCGTCGCCGATCAGCGGGTGCAGTATGTCGAATCAGGTGTCGCTGTCTGCATCGCTTCCGCGGTCAATGTCGCTGTTGCTTGTGGCTGTCAGGTAGACGGATGCATCGTTGAGCAGCCATGCGTATGCAATCGCCCCTGGGGTCATTGCGTGCGTCGACACTGCGCCGTTGCCTGAAGAAGGCAGGCAGTTGGCCTCGATAGCTGGCTTCAGCTTGTCGTATGCTGCGCGCGCCGCCGCGCCTTTCGGGCGAGCTGCTGTGCGGCTCTCGGAAAGAGCCTGCTGTCTAACCATTGCGATCCTCTCCGTGCGACACCACCCATTTGTGCCGTCGTGTGCTTGGGCCCCGGCGGCTGCGAAGATCGGTGCAAAGGCAAACAGGCGGATTCGATTCTGCATGGGTTGGTGGCGACGCATTGGAGGGTGCCCCTATGTCCTTCGTCAAGCGTTAAGGGCTGACTTGGGTTGGTAAATGGTGCCGTTGCGCAGCATGGCGAACAGGACGTCGCAGCGTCGCCGTGCCAGCGCGATGAGTGCCTGGTTGTGGCGCTTACCTTGCTGGACCTTGCGCGAGTAATAGGCCCGTGAGACTGGGTCTCGTAAGGCGGCGAAGGCGGAGAGGAACAAGGCGCGCTTGAGCACCTTGTTGCCGCGTCTGGATGGGTGCTCGCCACGGATCGACGAGCCTGAGCGCCGGGTGACCGGCGCGAGGCCAGCGTAGGCCGCGAGATGAGCAGCCGAGGCGAAGGCTTTATGGGCGACTTCGGTTAGGAGTCTGGCGGCGGTCCTGACGCCGACTCCCGGCATGCTGGTCAGGACCGGCCAAAGAGGGTGAGCATGCACCAGCCGCTCAACTTCGGCGGCGATTTCGTCACGCTGCTTGCGCAAGGCGGCGAGTTGCTGGGCCAAGCGGGGCATGACGATGGTAGCAGCCTGTGTGCCGGGTACGATCACGGCTTGCTCGCTCAGCGCTTGAACGATTTCGGCCGCTAAGTTCTTGCCCATGCGGGGCGCGAGCTTGGTCAGGCGGTTGGCGAGCGTCTTCTCGCTAGTTGCGGCAAGCGCGGCTGGCGACGGGTAGCGCTCGAGCAGATCGAGCACCGCCGGATGGTCGAGGCGCGGTCCGAGAACGCGCTCGAGCGCAGGATGGATCTGGGTGAGCAGGCCGCGAATGCGGTTGCTGGTTTGAGTGACCTGAGCGGCGAGATCATCATCGAAGCCACACAGCATGGTGAGCTCGGCGAGTTGCTCGTCGGCCAATCGAAGCGAGCGCAGCGTATGCGGCATCGAGCGGGCCGCTTCGGCAATGATCGCGGCATCGCGGGCGTCGGTCTTGGCTTCACCTGCATGCAGATCGGCGATGCGACGCATGGCCAATCCCGGCAAATAGGCGACGAGTACACCTTCAGCGCGGGCGACGGCCACTGGGAGTGCTCCAATAGTGGAAGGCTGGTCGACGACGAACAGGAGTCGGCCATGAGTCTTGAGTTCAGCGATGAGGGCACGCAGCTTGGCCTCGTCGTTGGGTAGCGCCTTGTTGTACAGACGCTTGCCGTTTCGATCGAGTGCGACGGCGTGATGCTGGCCTTTACCGACATCGACGCCGACGAAGACATCGACGGCATCACGTTGTTGTGTGTCTTGCATCGCAGTTTGTGAAGAATGAACGGATTGGCCTGCAACAACGGTGGCAAGTCTCGGCATCCACGTTACGGACGGCGTCGGGATATCCCGGCCAAACCCCTATCAGCGATCACCAGCCACCCACCAGGCCCGGTGACAACACCCCCCGGATCATGACTGCGACTGGGGGCGGGAATCATGCCGGGCCTGGCTGGCCAAAGCCCCGATTATCGGGGCGTGAAGATAGTAACGGGGGCACTCGAGCGAGCGATGGTATCGTGCCGTCCTTATGTTTGTGGCGGGCGGGAAGCACTCGATCGACTTGGTAGTCACTCTGGAGCGTTCGATGGCGAGTGGGCGCAGTCAAACGAGCTGAGGCGATTGACCTCCCGTCAGATCTGGCCACGGTATCGGAATGCGCTGGCGAAGCCGAGGACGCATGTCACTGCCGGGTGCCGCTTCAAGGCGGCGCCACCTCGACTTCGGCCGAGCGAACACCCGATCCAGACCCTGCGAACGCTTCCGGCATGGAAATTGCGAATTTTTTGTCTCTACCCGCTTGGCATTCTGCGCTGTAGGCCGTATGATGGCGGTCTTTCGTTTTCAGCAAAGATGCAAATCGGCGCTGGAGACGGGGTCTGACGAAAATGTGGACGCCAGTCGGCGATCCTCTCGTGCTTGCCTTAGCCGGGCTGGTGCGGGTGTCGGGTGAGTCGAGTCGGTGCGTTGGAAGAGAATGAAAATAATCTTCCGGATGTGCTTGACAAGAGTTCGATGCACCCTCATAATCGTCAGTTCTCTACGGAGGGGTGCCCGAGTGGCTAAAGGGGGCAGACTGTAAATCTGTTGGCTTACGCCTACGTTGGTTCGAATCCAACCTCCTCCACCAAGAACATCAGCGCAGAGAGCGGTAGGGAATCGTTAGTGGCCCGTGCGGGTGTAGCTCAATGGTAGAGCAGAAGCCTTCCAAGCTTACGACGAGGGTTCGATTCCCTTCACCCGCTCCAGTCCGTGTAGTTGAAGCGTAATACCGCCCATGTGGCTCAGTGGTAGAGCACTCCCTTGGTAAGGGAGAGGTCGGCAGTTCGATCCTGCCCATGGGCACCAGCAGTAAAAAGTCAGTGTCTGTTTGCGCGCGGCGCAACCTGTGAATTCCTTTTGGGAGTCGAAAATGGCCAAGGGTAAATTTGAGCGGACCAAGCCGCACGTCAACGTTGGTACGATTGGTCACGTTGACCACGGCAAGACGACGCTGACGGCAGCGATCACGACGGTTCTGACGAAGAAGTTCGGCGGCGAAGCGAAGGCTTACGACCAGATCGACGCGGCACCGGAAGAAAAGGCGCGCGGTATCACGATCAACACGGCACACGTCGAGTACGAAACGGCTAACCGCCACTACGCACACGTCGACTGCCCGGGCCACGCTGACTATGTGAAGAACATGATCACGGGCGCGGCGCAGATGGACGGCGCGATCCTGGTTTGCTCGGCAGCAGACGGCCCGATGCCGCAAACGCGTGAGCACATCCTGCTGGCGCGTCAGGTTGGCGTTCCGTACATCATCGTGTTCCTGAACAAGTGCGACATGGTGGACGACGCTGAACTGCTCGAGCTGGTCGAGATGGAAGTTCGCGAACTCCTGTCGAAGTACGACTTCCCGGGCGACGACACGCCGATCGTGAAGGGTTCGGCCAAGCTGGCGCTGGAAGGCGACACGGGCGAGCTGGGCGAAGTGGCGATCATGAACCTGGCAGACGCACTGGACACGTACATCCCGACGCCGGAGCGTGCAGTTGACGGCGCGTTCCTGATGCCGGTGGAAGACGTGTTCTCGATCTCGGGCCGTGGTACGGTTGTGACGGGTCGTGTCGAGCGCGGCATCGTGAAGGTCGGCGAAGAAATCGAAATCGTCGGTATCAAGCCGACGGTGAAGACGACCTGCACGGGCGTTGAAATGTTCCGCAAGCTGCTGGACCAAGGTCAGGCGGGCGACAACGTTGGTATCCTGCTGCGCGGCACGAAGCGTGAAGACGTGGAGCGTGGCCAGGTTCTGGCGAAGCCGGGTTCGATCACGCCGCACACGCACTTCACGGCTGAAGTGTACGTGCTGAGCAAGGACGAGGGCGGCCGTCACACGCCGTTCTTCAACAACTACCGTCCGCAGTTCTACTTCCGTACGACGGACGTGACGGGCTCGATCGAGCTGCCGAAGGACAAGGAAATGGTGATGCCGGGCGACAACGTGTCGATCACGGTGAAGCTGATCGCTCCGATCGCGATGGAAGAAGGTCTGCGCTTCGCAATCCGCGAAGGTGGCCGTACCGTCGGCGCCGGCGTCGTCGCCAAGATCATCGAGTAAGCCAGTTATTCGTTGATCGACAGTTTTGGGGCTGGCAGCAGCCGGTCCCAACATGGTTTAGGGGTATAGCTCAACTGGCAGAGCGTCGGTCTCCAAAACCGAAGGTTGGGGGTTCGATTCCCTCTGCCCCTGCCAAAAATCGCCACGTGCCACACGTGGCATTTGTTTTAAGGTGTTATGGCGAATCCATCCGTCGAAACTGTAAATACCTCCGGCGATAAGCTGATGCTGGCCCTGGGCGTATTGTTGGTCTTGGCCGGATTCGTGGGCTTCTTCTGGCTGGCCAACCAGCAGTGGTATGTCCGCGGTGCCGCATTGGCGGTAGGTATCATCGCCGGCGTGGCCGTCGGACTGATGTCCGCACCTGGCAAGAGCCTCATCGCATTTGCCAAGGATTCGTACAAGGAAGTCCGCAAGGTCGTTTGGCCCACCCGCAAGGAAGCAACGCAAACCACACTCGTCGTGTTCGGTTTCGTGCTCGTGATGGCGATTTTCCTCTGGTTGAGTGACAAATCGATCGAATGGGTGATTTTCTCGGCGATTCTGGGTTGGAAATGATATGAGCGATACTCCGGCATCCCCGAGCGGAAAGCGTTGGTACGTCGTGCACGCCTACTCCGGTATGGAGAAGAGCGTGCAACGTGCGCTTCAGGAGCGTATCGAACGTGCTGGCATGCAGGACAAATTTGGTCAGATCCTGGTTCCGACCGAGGAAGTGGTCGAAGTAAAGGGTGGTCACAAGGCTGTGACCGAGCGTCGTTTCTTCCCCGGCTACGTGCTGGTGGAAATGGAAATGACGGACGAAACGTGGCACCTCGTGAAGAACACGGCAAAGGTCACCGGTTTCGTCGGCGGTGCGCGTAACCGCCCGACTCCGATTTCCCCGAAGGAAGTCGAAAAAATCATGTCGCAGATGCAGGAAGGCGTTGAGAAACCGCGCCCGAAGACCCTGTTCGAAGTTGGCGAGATGGTGCGTGTCAAGGAAGGTCCTTTCACGGACTTCAACGGCACGGTCGAAGAGGTCAACTACGAAAAATCGCGCGTGCGTGTGTCGGTCACCATCTTTGGCCGCTCCACCCCGGTCGAACTCGAGTTCGGTCAGGTCGAAAAAGTTTGATCCCGATTCGGTGGGCAGCCTCGGCTGCCCACCTTCGCGCTTACGGTCCGCGTTATGACTGTTGAGGAGCGTCAGTAGCCTGCGGCGAAAGCGCGTTATCACTCACCGAACGTCGTCTGACGTTCCAACGAGGTTTTCAAATGGCAAAGAAGATTGTCGGCTTTATCAAGCTGCAGATCCCTGCAGGTAAAGCCAACCCGTCGCCGCCGGTCGGTCCGGCACTGGGCCAGCGCGGCCTGAACATCATGGAGTTCTGCAAGGCGTTCAACGCGCAGACTCAAGGCATGGAGCCGGGTCTGCCGGTGCCGGTGGTCATCACGGCATTCGCTGACAAGAGCTTCACGTTCGTGATGAAGACGCCGCCGGCAACCGTCCTGATCAAGAAGGCGGCGAAGGTGGACAAGGGCTCGAGCAAGCCGCACACCGACAAGGTCGGTTCGATCACGCGCGCTCAAGCCGAAGAAATCGCGAAGACCAAGATGCCGGACCTTACGGCAGCTGATCTGGACGCAGCCGTTCGCACCATCGCTGGTAGCGCACGCTCGATGGGCATCACTGTGGAGGGCGTGTAAATGGCTAAGATCTCCAAGCGCCGTCAGGCATTTGCTGCCAAGGTCGACCGTCAGAAGCTGTACGCGATCGAAGACGCACTGGCACTCGTGAAGGAATGTGCGAGCGCGAAGTTCAACGAGTCGATCGACGTCGCAGTTCAACTCGGCATCGATGCAAAGAAGTCGGACCAGGTCGTTCGTGGTTCGGTCGTTCTTCCGGCAGGTACGGGCAAGTCGGTTCGCGTTGCCGTGTTCGCGCAAGGCGAGAAGGCTGAGCAGGCTCGTGCAGCAGGCGCGGAAATCGTCGGTATGGAAGACCTGGCTGAGCAGATCAAGGCTGGCCAGATGGACTTCGACATCGTGATCGCTTCGCCGGACACGATGCGTATCGTCGGTACGCTCGGTCAGATCCTTGGCCCGCGCGGCCTGATGCCGAACCCGAAGGTCGGTACGGTCACGCCGGACGTTGCGACTGCAGTCAAGAACGCGAAGGCCGGTCAGGTGCAATTCCGTGTCGACAAGGCCGGTATCATCCACGCGACCATCGGCCGTGCATCGTTCGAATCGACCGCGCTGCGTTCGAACCTGTCGGCGCTGATCGAAGCGCTGCAGAAGGCGAAGCCGGCAACGAGCAAGGGCGTCTACCTGCGCAAGATCGCACTGTCGAGCACGATGGGCGTCGGCGTGCGTGTCGACCAGGCTACGCTGGCAGCACAGTAAGCAAGTATTCGGGCTGCTTCGTTCGCGAAGCGGCCTACATGGGCTTTGGGCGGTTGTTCGCGCAGTAGGGCGGGCAACCGGTTATCAAAGACCGTTGGTGGGGCGCAGCAGGCAGGCGATCCCTTAATTCAAGCCAACGCAGATGGCGAACCCGAAAAAGTTTTGCAGTGGTGAAGCCGCAGGTCGTGAAGCGATTCACGGCGTGAGGTGGAAATACTCCTAACGAGGTCGGACGCCGTTGTTGAACGAGGTACGTGAGGTTTCGTGTCATACCGGCATGCCGAACGTATCGTTTCTGGAGGCTAACCGTGCCGCTTAATAGAGAAGACAAGCAAGCCGTCGTCGCTGAGGTTTCCGCGCAAGTCGCGAAGGCTCAGACCGTTGTGCTGGCTGAGTATCGTGGAATTGCGGTTGGCGATCTGACCAAGCTGCGCGCGAAAGCGCGTGAGCAACAGGTTTACCTGCGCGTGTTGAAGAACACGCTGGCGCGTCGCGCTGTTGAAGGTACGCCGTTTGCTCCGCTGGCAGAGCAGATGACTGGTCCGCTGATCTACGGCATCTCGGAAGATGCAATTGCTGCTGCTAAGGTCGTTAACGACTTCAGCAAGAGCAATGACAAGTTGGTCATCAAGGCTGGTTCGTTCGATGGCAAGGTGATGGACAAGGCTGGCGTGCAAGCGCTGGCAAGCATCCCGAGCCGCGAAGAACTGCTCTCGAAGCTGCTGTTCGTTATGCAATCGCCTGTTTCGGGCTTCGCGCGTGCTCTGGCCGCGCTGGCCGAGAAGAAGCAAGCGGAAGCTGCGTAAGCGAACGTGCATCAGCGTTACTGATCGCTGGCTGTATCCGAATTCAATTTAGGAGTATTTCAAATGGCAATCGCAAAAGAAGACATCCTGGCAGCAGTCGAAGGGATGACCGTTCTGGAACTGAACGAACTGGTCAAGGCGTTCGAAGAGAAGTTTGGCGTGTCGGCAGCTGCAGTTGCAGTCGCTGGCCCGGCAGGCGGCGGCGCAGCTGCTGCAGCAGAAGAGAAGACCGAATTCACGGTCGTCCTGGCTGAAGCAGGCAGCAACAAGGTTGCAGTCATCAAGGCAGTTCGCGAACTGACGGGCCTGGGCCTGAAGGAAGCGAAGGACGTCGTTGACGGCGCACCGAAGGCTGTCAAGGAAGGCGTCGACAAGGCTGCTGCTGAAGAAGCCAAGAAGAAGCTGGAAGAAGCAGGCGCGAAGGTCGAAGTCAAGTAAGTTTCGACGCGCTGTGCGAAGGCTGGCGGTATTTTCACCGCCGGCCTTTTTGTGCTTTGTGGGGACGTTATTCTGGCACTCTTTTGGGAGCCCGAATAATCGGCCCCAGAGGCCAAAGAAAACCGCCAAATCGTTGTCAGTGGTCACGATTGGCGTTTCTCTTTGTCTTCTGAAGCGACTGCAGAAGGCAAGTTTGGTCGGGTAGCGGGCAACACAGGCATCCGCTGCCGTCAGCCAGCGGTTGGTAGCGGCCAACCACCAAGCTTCTCGGCTCGTTCAAGCCATCGGGCGGCCATCGGGTCTCAGTCGGTGAACACTCGGGTTTGAAACGTCCAGGTATCCCGCCTCGACAGCACCCGCCGTGATTCGGAGATCGTATGCAATATTCCTTCACCGAGAAGAAGCGCATTCGCAAGAGTTTCGCGAAGCGCCCCATCGTTCACCAAGTTCCGTTCTTGCTGGCTACCCAGCTTGAATCATTCAGCACGTTTCTGCAAGCTGATGTGCCGGCCACGCAACGCAAGCCTGAAGGTTTGCAGGCCGCATTCACATCGGTATTTCCCATTGTTTCGCACAACGGTTTCGCGCGCCTCGAGTTCGTGAGCTATGCGTTGTCCGCGCCGGCATTCAACATCAAGGAATGCCAGCAGCGCGGCCTGACGTACTGTTCCGCACTGCGCGCGAAGGTCCGCCTCGTCATCCTCGACAAGGAATCGCCGAACAAGCCGGTCGTCAAGGAAGTGAAAGAGCAGGAAGTGTACATGGGCGAAATGCCGCTCATGACGCCGACGGGTTCGTTCGTCATCAACGGCACCGAGCGTGTCATCGTCTCGCAGCTGCACCGCTCGCCGGGCGTGTTCTTCGAACACGACAAGGGCAAGACGCACAGCTCCGGCAAGCTGCTGTTCTCGGCACGGATCATTCCGTACCGCGGCTCGTGGCTCGACTTCGAATTCGATCCGAAGGACATCCTGTACTTCCGTGTCGACCGTCGCCGCAAGATGCCGGTCACGATCCTGCTGAAGGCCATCGGCCTCACGCCGGAGCAGATCCTCGCGAACTTCTTCGTCTTCGACAACTTCACGCTGATGGACGAAGGCGCGCAACTCGAGTTCGTGCCCGAGCGCCTGCGTGGTGAAGTCGCGCGTTTCGACATCACGGATCGTGATGGCAAGGTCATCGTCCAGAAGGACAAGCGGATCAACGCGAAGCACATTCGCGACCTCGAAGCCGCGAAGACCAAGTTCATCTCGGTGCCGGAAGACTATCTGCTCGGCCGCGTGCTGGCGAAGAACGTCGTCGACGGCGACACCGGCGAAGTGATCGCGAGCGCGAACGACGAAGTCACGGAAAGCGTGCTCGAGAAGCTGCGCGAAGCGGGCATCAAGGACATCCAGACGCTCTACACGAACGATCTGGACCAGGGTCCGTACATCTCGTCGACGCTGCGTGTCGACGAAACGACCGACAAGACGGCCGCGCGCATTGCGATCTACCGCATGATGCGTCCGGGCGAGCCGCCGACCGAAGAAGCGGTCGAGGCGCTGTTCAATCGTCTGTTCTACAGCGAAGAAGCGTACGACCTGTCGAAGGTCGGCCGTATGAAGTTCAACCGCCGCGTCAGCCGTGACGAGATCACCGGCCCGATGACGCTGCAGGACGACGACATTCTCGCGACGATCAAGATCCTCGTCGAGCTGCGCAACGGCAAGGGCGAAGTGGACGATATCGACCACCTCGGCAACCGTCGTGTGCGTTGCGTCGGCGAACTGGCGGAAAACCAGTTCCGCGCGGGTCTCGTGCGTGTCGAGCGCGCGGTCAAGGAACGCCTCGGCCAGGCCGAAAGCGAAAACCTGATGCCGCACGACCTGATCAACTCGAAGCCGATTTCGTCGGCAATCCGCGAGTTCTTCGGTTCGTCGCAGCTGTCGCAGTTCATGGACCAGACCAACCCGCTGTCGGAAATCACGCACAAGCGTCGCGTTTCCGCACTGGGCCCGGGCGGTCTGACGCGCGAACGCGCAGGCTTTGAAGTGCGTGACGTGCACCCGACCCACTACGGCCGCGTGTGCCCGATCGAAACGCCGGAAGGTCCGAACATCGGCCTGATCAACTCGCTCGCACTGTACGCGCACCTGAACGAGTACGGCTTCCTCGAGACGCCGTACCGCAAGGTCGTGGACAGCAAGGTGACCGACCAGATCGATTACCTGTCGGCGATCGAAGAAGGCCGCTACATGATCGCTCAGGCCAACGCCGCGATCGACGAGAACGGCCAGCTGATCGACGAACTCGTGTCGTCGCGTGAAGCCGGCGAAACGATGATGGTCACGCCAGACCGTATCCAGTACATGGACGTCGCGCCGTCGCAGATCGTGTCGGTTGCAGCTTCGCTGATTCCGTTCCTCGAGCACGATGACGCGAACCGTGCACTGATGGGTTCGAACATGCAGCGTCAGGCCGTGCCGTGTCTGCGTCCGGAGAAGCCGGTGGTCGGTACGGGCATCGAGCGTACCTGCGCGGTCGACTCGGGCACGACGGTTCAGGCGTTCCGTGGCGGCGTCGTCGACTATGTCGACGCAGGCCGTATCGTGATTCGCGTGAACGACGACGAAGCAGTCGCGGGTGAAGTCGGTGTCGACATCTACAACCTGATCAAGTACACGCGTTCGAACCAGAACACGAACATCAACCAGCGTCCGATCGTGAAGATGGGCGACAAGGTCTCACGCGGCGACGTGCTGGCCGACGGCGCCTCGACGGACCTGGGCGAGCTCGCGCTCGGCCAGAACATGCTGATCGCGTTCATGCCGTGGAACGGCTACAACTTCGAGGATTCGATCCTGATCTCGGAGAAGGTCGTGGCCGACGATCGTTATACGTCGATCCACATCGAAGAGCTGAACGTCGTTGCACGCGACACGAAGCTTGGGCCGGAAGAAATCACGCGCGACATCTCGAACCTGGCGGAAGTCCAGCTCGGCCGTCTCGACGAATCGGGCATCGTGTACATCGGTGCCGAAGTCGAAGCGGGCGACGTGCTGGTCGGCAAGGTCACGCCGAAGGGCGAAACCCAGCTGACGCCGGAAGAGAAGCTGCTGCGCGCGATCTTCGGCGAGAAGGCTTCGGACGTGAAGGACACGTCGCTGCGCGTGCCGTCGGGCATGAACGGCACCGTGATCGACGTCCAGGTGTTCACGCGTGAAGGCATCCAGCGCGACAAGCGTGCGCAACAGATCATCGACGACGAACTGAAGCGCTACCGTCTCGACCTGAACGACCAGTTGCGCATCGTGGAAGGCGACGCGTTCCAGCGTCTCGCACGCATGCTGGTGGGCAAGGTCGCGAACGGCGGTCCGAAGAAGCTCGCGAAGGGCACGAAGATCGACCAGGCTTACCTGGAAGACCTCGACCACTACCACTGGTTCGACATCCGCCTGGCGGAAGACGAAGCGGCGGCGCAGCTCGAAGCGATCAAGAACTCGATCGAAGAGAAGCGTCACCAGTTCGACCTCGCGTTCGAAGAGAAGCGCAAGAAGCTCACGCAAGGCGACGAACTGCCGCCGGGCGTGCTGAAGATGGTCAAGGTGTACCTCGCGGTGAAGCGTCGTCTGCAGCCTGGCGACAAGATGGCAGGCCGTCACGGTAACAAGGGTGTCGTGTCGAAGATCGTTCCGATCGAAGACATGCCGTACATGGCCGATGGCCGTCCGGCAGACGTCGTGCTGAACCCGCTGGGCGTTCCGTCGCGGATGAACGTGGGTCAGGTTCTGGAAGTGCACCTCGGCTGGGCCGCGAAGGGCCTCGGCTGGCGTATCGGCGAAATGCTGCAGCGTCAGGCGAAGATCGAGGAACTGCGCGTATTCCTGACGAAGATCTATAACGATTCGGGCCGTAAGGAAGATCTGGAAAGCTTCAGCGACGACGAGATCCTCGAACTCGCGAAGAATCTGCGCGAAGGCGTGCCGTTCGCGACGCCGGTGTTCGACGGTGCGACCGAGGAAGAAATGGGCAAGATGCTCGACCTCGCGTTCCCGGACGAGATCGCCGAACAGCTCGGCATGAACCCGTCGAAGAACCAGGTCCGCCTGTACGACGGCCGCACGGGTGAAATGTTCGAACGTCGCGTGACGCTTGGCTACATGCACTACCTGAAACTGCACCACTTGGTCGACGACAAGATGCACGCGCGTTCGACCGGCCCGTACTCGCTCGTCACGCAGCAGCCGCTGGGTGGTAAGGCGCAGTTCGGTGGCCAGCGTTTCGGTGAAATGGAAGTGTGGGCACTTGAAGCGTATGGCGCGTCCTACGTGCTGCAGGAAATGCTGACGGTGAAGTCGGACGACGTGAATGGCCGGACCAAGGTTTATGAAAACCTCGTCAAGGGCGATCACGTGATCGATGCAGGCATGCCGGAATCCTTCAACGTGCTCGTGAAGGAAATCCGCTCGCTCGGTATCGATATCGATCTCGACCGCAATTAATCGGACTACGGAGAGAAGGCAATGAAAGCTCTGCTCGATCTATTCAAGCAAGTCCAACAGGAAGAAGTTTTCGACGCGATCAAGATCGGTCTGGCCTCGCCGGACAAGATCCGTTCGTGGTCGTTCGGCGAAGTGAAGAAGCCGGAGACCATCAACTACCGTACGTTCAAACCGGAACGCGATGGTCTGTTCTGCGCGAAGATCTTCGGGCCGATCAAGGACTACGAGTGCCTGTGCGGCAAGTACAAGCGCCTGAAGCACCGCGGCGTGATCTGCGAGAAGTGCGGCGTCGAAGTGACGCTGGCGAAGGTGCGTCGCGAACGCATGGGCCACATCGAACTGGCCTCGCCGGTCGCGCACATCTGGTTCCTGAAGTCGCTGCCGTCGCGTCTGGGCATGGTGCTCGACATGACGCTGCGCGACATCGAGCGCGTGCTGTACTTCGAAGCATACGTGGTGATCGAACCGGGCATGACGCCGCTGAAGGCGCGGCAGATCATGACCGAAGAGGATTACTACAACAAGGTCGAGGAATACGGCGACGAATTCCGTGCCGAAATGGGCGCGGAAGGCGTGCGTGAACTGCTGCGCGCGATCAACATCGACGAGCAGGTCGAGACGCTGCGCACCGAGCTGAAGAACACCGGCTCGGAAGCGAAGATCAAGAAGTACGCGAAGCGCCTGAAGGTCCTCGAGGCATTCCAGCGCTCGGGCATCAAGCCCGAGTGGATGATCCTCGAAGTGCTGCCGGTGCTGCCGCCGGAACTGCGCCCGCTCGTGCCGCTGGATGGCGGCCGTTTCGCGACGTCGGACCTGAACGACCTGTATCGCCGCGTGATCAACCGTAACAACCGGTTGAAGCGTCTGCTCGAGCTGAAGGCGCCTGAAATCATCGTCCGCAATGAAAAGCGGATGCTGCAGGAAGCCGTCGACTCGCTGCTCGACAACGGTCGTCGCGGCAAGGCGATGACGGGCGCGAACAAGCGTCCGCTGAAGTCGCTCGCCGACATGATCAAGGGTAAGGGCGGTCGTTTCCGTCAGAACCTGCTGGGCAAGCGCGTCGACTACTCGGGCCGTTCGGTCATCGTGGTCGGCCCGACGCTGAAGCTGCACCAGTGCGGTCTGCCGAAGCTGATGGCGCTCGAACTGTTCAAGCCGTTCATCTTCAACAAGCTGGAAGTGATGGGCGTCGCGACGACCATCAAGGCTGCGAAGAAGGAGGTCGAGAACCAGACGCCGGTGGTGTGGGACATCCTCGAAGAGGTGATCCGCGAGCACCCGGTGATGCTGAACCGCGCGCCGACGCTGCACCGTCTCGGTATCCAGGCGTTCGAGCCGGTGCTGATCGAAGGCAAGGCAATTCAGCTGCACCCGCTCGTTTGCGCGGCGTTCAACGCCGACTTCGACGGTGACCAGATGGCCGTTCACGTGCCGCTGTCGCTCGAAGCGCAGATGGAAGCGCGCACGCTGATGCTCGCGTCGAACAACGTGCTGTTCCCGGCCAACGGCGATCCGTCGATCGTGCCGTCGCAGGATATCGTGCTGGGTCTGTACTACGCGACCCGCGAAGCGATCAACGGCAAGGGCGAAGGTCTGTCGTTCACCGGCGTGTCGGAAGTGATCCGTGCGTACGAGAACAAGGAAGTCGAGCTGGCATCGCGCGTCAACGTGCGGATCACCGAAATGGTCCGCAACGAAGACACGTCGGAAGGCGCGCCGGAATTCGTGCCGAAGATCTCGCTGTACGCGACGACCGTCGGTCGCGCGATTCTGTCGGAGATCCTGCCGCACGGTCTGCCGTTCTCGGTGCTGAACAAGCCGCTGAAGAAGAAGGAAATCTCGCGCCTGATCAACACCGCATTCCGCAAGTGCGGTCTGCGTGCGACGGTCGTGTTCGCCGACCAGTTGATGCAGTCGGGTTTCCGTCTCGCGACGCGCGCCGGTATTTCGATCTGCGTGGACGACATGCTGGTGCCGCCGCAGAAGGAAACGATTGTCGGCGACGCCGCAAAGAAGGTGAAGGAGTACGACCGCCAGTACATGTCGGGTCTCGTCACCGCGCAGGAACGCTACAACAACGTGGTCGACATCTGGTCGGCAACGTCGGAAGCGGTCGGCAAGGCGATGATGGAGCAGCTGTCGACGGAGCCGGTGACGGACCGCGACGGCAACGAGACGCGCCAGGAGTCGTTCAACTCGATCTACATGATGGCCGACTCGGGCGCCCGGGGCTCCGCGGTGCAGATTCGTCAGCTGGCCGGTATGCGAGGCCTGATGGCGAAGCCGGACGGCTCGATTATCGAGACGCCGATTACCGCGAACTTCCGCGAAGGCCTGAACGTGTTGCAGTACTTCATCTCGACCCACGGTGCACGTAAGGGTCTGGCTGATACGGCACTGAAGACCGCGAACTCGGGTTACCTGACGCGTCGTCTCGTCGACGTCACGCAGGATCTGGTGGTGGTCGAGGACGATTGCGGCACGTCGAACGGCGTCGCGATGAAGGCGCTGGTCGAAGGCGGTGAAGTCGTCGAAGCGCTGCGCGACCGTATCCTCGGCCGCGTCGCGGTCGCGGACGTCGTGAATCCGGAAACGCAGGAAACGCTGTACGAATCGGGCACGCTGCTCGACGAAACGGCGGTCGAGGAAATCGAACGCCTCGGCATCGACGAAGTGCGCGTGCGCACGCCGCTGACCTGCGAAACGCGTTACGGTCTGTGCGCGTCGTGCTACGGCCGTGACCTCGGCCGCGGCTCGCTCGTGAACGTCGGCGAAGCAGTCGGCGTGATCGCGGCACAGTCGATCGGTGAACCGGGCACGCAGCTGACGATGCGTACGTTCCACATCGGTGGTGCGGCATCGCGTGCGGCAGTGGCGTCGTCGGTCGAAGCGAAGAGCAACGGTATCGTGCGTTTCACGGCGACGATGCGTTACGTCACGAACGCGAAGGGCGAGCAGATCGTCATTTCGCGTTCGGGCGAAGCGCTGATCACCGACGATATCGGCCGCGAGCGCGAACGTCACAAAATCCCGTACGGCGCGACGCTGCTGCAGCTTGACGGCGCAACGATCAAGGCTGGTACGCAGCTGGCGACGTGGGACCCGATGACGCGTCCGATCATCACCGAGTACGGTGGTACGGTGAAGTTCGAGAACGTCGAGGAAGGCGTGACCGTCGCGAAGCAGATCGACGACGTGACCGGCCTGTCGACGCTGGTCGTGATCGACGTGAAGCGTCGTGGTTCGCAAGCCTCGAAGAGCGTGCGTCCGCAGGTGAAACTGCTCGACGCGAACGGCGACGAAGTGAAGATCCCGGGCACCGAGCACGCAGTGCAGATCGGCTTCCAGGTCGGCGCGCTGATCACCGTGAAGGACGGCCAGCAGGTGCAGGTGGGTGAAGTGCTCGCACGTATCCCGACCGAAGCGCAGAAGACGCGTGACATTACCGGCGGTCTGCCGCGGGTGGCGGAACTGTTCGAAGCGCGTTCACCGAAGGATGCCGGCATTCTCGCGGAAGTCACCGGTACGACGTCGTTCGGCAAGGACACGAAGGGCAAGCAGCGTCTCGTCATCACGGACCTCGAAGGCAATCAGCACGAGTTCCTGATCGCGAAGGAAAAGCAGGTTCTGGTCCACGATGCTCAGGTCGTCAACAAGGGCGAAATGATCGTGGACGGTCCGGCCGATCCGCACGACATCCTGCGTCTGCAGGGTATCGAGGCGCTGTCGCGCTACATCGTCGACGAAGTGCAGGACGTGTACCGTCTGCAGGGCGTGAAGATCAACGACAAGCACATCGAGGTGATCGTTCGCCAGATGCTGCGTCGTGTGCAGATCACCGACAACGGCGATACGCGCTTCATCCCGGGCGAACAGGTCGAGCGTTCCGACATGCTGGACGAGAACGATCGCATGATCGCCGAGGGCAAGCGCCCGGCTTCGTACGACAACGTGCTGCTCGGTATCACGAAGGCATCGCTGTCGACCGACTCGTTCATCTCCGCGGCATCGTTCCAGGAAACGACCCGCGTGCTGACCGAAGCGGCGATCATGGGCAAGCGCGACGATCTGCGTGGCCTGAAGGAAAACGTGATCGTCGGCCGTCTGATCCCGGCCGGTACGGGTCTCGCGTTCCACAAGGCGCGCAAGGCGAAGGAAATGTCCGACCGCGAGCGTTTCGATCAGATCGCAGCGGAAGAGGCATTCGACTTCGGTACGCCGAGCACGCCGGCAGAAGAGCCGCAACACCCGGCAGCCGAGTAAGCACGGGCGGCGTGGGCCGCCTTGCTATCTCGCTGTCACCGAAACCGCCCGGTTCCGCCGGGCGGTTTTTTTTTATCCGTCGTTTACGCGCATGACGGGCTTGTCGCACGGTTGCTGCAGGACCGTCATGCGCGCGCACGACCCCTGTCCGATTGGCCAACATCGCACGATTCGCCGCGCGCCGCGCGAGCGGGTTGTTAAAATTACGGTCATCGTTCCGCCGTCCTCGTTCTCATTCATGTCCCGCGCCCTCGAAATCCTCGACGAAGTCTTTGGTTACTCCGCATTTCGCGGCCAGCAGGGGGAGATCGTCGAGCATGTCGCCGGCGGCGGCGATTGCCTCGTGCTGATGCCGACGGGCGGCGGCAAGTCGCTGTGCTACCAGATTCCGGCGCTGCTGCGCCGCGAGGCCGGGCAGGGCGCAGGCGTCGTCGTGTCGCCGCTGATCGCGCTGATGCAGGACCAGGTCGCTGCGCTCAGCGAAGTCGGCGTGCGCGCGGCTTACCTGAATTCGACGCTGTCGGGCGCTGAGGCCGCGGCAACCGAGCGGGCGCTGCGCGAAGGCGAGATCGACCTGTTGTACGTCGCGCCCGAGCGACTGATGACCGGGCGCTTTCTCGAACTGCTCGAGCGTGCGAAGATCGGCCTGTTCGCGATCGACGAGGCGCACTGCGTGTCGCAGTGGGGGCATGACTTCCGTCCCGAATACATCCAGTTGTCGGTACTGCACGAGCGTTTTCCGTCGGTGCCGCGGATTGCGTTGACGGCCACCGCGGACGCGATCACGCGCGACGAGATCATTCATCGTCTCGCGCTCGACGATGCGCGCGTGTTCGTTTCGAGTTTCGATCGGCCGAATATCCGCTACCGGATCGTCGAAAAGGACAACGCGCGGTCGCAGCTTCTCGATTTCATCCGGGCCGAGCACACGAACGCGGACGGCACCACCGACGCGGGCGTCGTGTACTGCCTGTCGCGCCGCAAGGTCGAGGAAACGGCCGAATGGCTGAAGGCACAGGGCGTGCGCGCGCTGCCGTATCACGCGGGAATGGAGTTCGAGGTGCGGCAGAAGCACCAGGAAATGTTCCAGCGCGAGGAAGGCATCGTGATGTGCGCGACGATTGCGTTCGGTATGGGCATCGACAAGCCCGACGTGCGTTTCGTCGCGCACCTCGATTTGCCGAAGAGCGTCGAGGGCTACTACCAGGAAACTGGCCGCGCGGGCCGCGACGGCATGCCGGCGAACGCATGGATGGCCTATGGCCTCGGCGACGTCGTCCAGCAGCGCAAGATGATCGACGAGTCCGATGCGGACGACGCGCATAAGCGCGTGCAGACGTCGAAGCTCGATGCGTTGCTCGGGCTGTGCGAGACGATCTCGTGCCGGCGTGTGCGGCTGCTGAACTATTTCGGCGAGGCGAGCCAGCCGTGTGGCAACTGCGACACCTGCATCGAGCCACCCGATTCCTGGGACGCGACGCGCGAGGCGCAGATGGCGTTGTCGTGCGTGTTTCGCGCGCAGCGTGCGAGCGGCTTCAATTTCGGCTCGAGCCATCTGATCGAAATCCTGCGCGGCGGCCGCACCGAGAAGGTGCTGCAGCGCGGTCACGACCAGCTCAGCACGTTCGGGATCGGCGCGTCGCTGTCCGAGCCCGAATGGCGCGCGATTTTCCGGCAACTCGTCGCGTACGGCTATCTGGCGGTCGACCACGGCGGTTTCGGCGCGCTCATGCTGACCGAGGCCGCGAAGCCGGTGCTGAAGAACGAGGAGAAGGTGACGCTGCGCCGCTACGTGAAGCCGCAGCGCACGCGCCAGTCGTCGAGCCGCAGCGGCACGCGCGTCGACCCGACGGCCGGCATGGGCACGCGCGAACGTGCCCGCTGGGACGCGCTGCGCGCCTGGCGTGCGGAAACCGCGAAGTCCGATGGCGTGCCGGCCTACGTGATCTTCCACGACGCGACGCTCGCCGAGATCGCGCGCAACGCGCCCGAGACCATCGACGACCTGCGTCACATTCCCGGCATGGGCGTACGCAAGCTCGAACGCTTCGGCGACGAGATCATCGACGTCGTCGAATCGGCATGACGCAGATGTTCCGACCCCTCCGGTAAACCGCCCGCGCGGCTGGCAAATCACGCAAGCCGTTGACTTAGTTGGTATTTCCGGAATATGATGTTGGGTTCCGGTATTCGGTGGGCCGAGTCGCGTTCGAAGGTTCGCACCCGATTCGCCGGTTCGGAAGTCAACTGTGCGCCGATTCTCGCTTTGCCCGAAATCGATGTGCAGATTTTGTTCAATTTCAGGAATAAACAATGCCAACCATCAACCAACTGGTTCGCAAAGGCCGTCAGTCGGAAACGACGAAGAGCAAGAGCCCGGCCCTGCAGGACTGCCCCCAGCGTCGCGGCGTGTGCACCCGTGTGTACACGACGACGCCGAAGAAGCCGAACTCGGCACTCCGTAAGGTCGCCAAGGTTCGTCTGACGAACGGCTTCGAAGTGATTTCGTACATCGGCGGTGAAGGCCACAACCTGCAGGAACACTCGGTTGTGCTGATCCGCGGCGGCCGTGTGAAGGACTTGCCGGGTGTGCGTTACCACATGGTTCGCGGCTCGCTGGATACCCAGGGCGTCAAGGACCGTAAGCAAGCGCGCTCGAAGTACGGCGCGAAGCGTGCAAAGGCTGCCAAGTAAGCAGTTTTTGATCAGGGATCGCCGCAGGGCGGTCAAGGCGGGAGTGCCGGATTGCCGGTGCTGTCGAGTAAGTGGTCACCCGGCCAAGCTGGTTAGTCGTGAAGATGTGATCGGGTTTGTTGGTGGCCGCGGGGCTGAATACAGCTCCAACTGAACAGGTAAAGGAAGAATCATGCCGCGTCGTCGCGAAGTCCCCAAGCGGGAAGTGTTGCCGGATCCGAAGTTCGGCAACGTTGATGTAGCCAAGTTCATGAACATGCTGATGCTGTCCGGCAAGAAGTCGGTCGCAGAGCGCATCGTTTATGGCGCATTCGAACAAATCCAGACCAAGGGTGGCAAGGACCCGCTGGAAGTGTTCACCGTTGCGCTCAACAACGTGAAGCCGGTGGTCGAAGTGAAGAGCCGCCGCGTTGGTGGTGCCAACTATCAAGTTCCGGTCGAAGTGCGTCCGTCGCGTCGTATGGCATTGGCGATGCGCTGGCTGCGTGAGGCTGCGAAGAAGCGTAGCGAGAAGTCGATGGCTCTGCGCCTGGCAGGCGAACTCTCCGAAGCGGCTGAAGGCCGTGGCGGCGCGATGAAGAAGCGCGACGAAGTTCACCGCATGGCAGAAGCCAACCGCGCGTTCTCGCATTTCCGTTTCTAAGCGCCTGGCTGGGCTGTTTGCGGAAATAAATTCCGGGCGGGTGCGCTTTTCAGGCGCCTCGCCCGTTTGTGTTGAAGCACGATGCAGCTGGGCTGCATCGTGCCATCCCAGTAGAGGATCAAAGTGGCTCGCAAGACTCCTATCGAGCGCTACCGCAATATCGGTATTAGCGCTCACATCGACGCCGGCAAAACGACGACGACCGAGCGCATTCTGTTTTACACCGGTGTGAACCACAAGATCGGTGAAGTCCACGACGGCGCAGCAACGATGGACTGGATGGAGCAGGAGCAGGAGCGTGGCATCACGATCACGTCCGCTGCTACCACGGCCTTCTGGAAGGGCATGGGCGGCAACTATCCGGAACACCGCATCAACATCATCGACACCCCGGGTCACGTCGACTTCACGATTGAAGTGGAGCGTTCGATGCGCGTGCTCGACGGTGCGTGCATGGTGTATTGCGCAGTGGGTGGCGTGCAGCCGCAGTCGGAAACGGTGTGGCGCCAGGCTAACAAGTACAAGGTGCCCCGTCTCGCGTTCGTCAACAAGATGGACCGTACCGGCGCGAACTTCTTCAAGGTCTACGACCAGCTCCGTCTGCGCCTGAAGGCTAATCCGGTTCCGGTCGTGGTGCCGATCGGCGCGGAAGAAAACTTCAAGGGCGTCGTCGACCTGATCAAGATGAAGGCGATCATTTGGGACGAAGCGTCGCAAGGCACGAAGTTCGACTACGTCGACATCCCGGCCGAGCTCGCAGAGACCTGCAAGGAATGGCGCGAAAAGATGGTCGAAGTGGCTGCTGAAGCCAGTGAAGACCTGATGAACAAGTACCTGGAAGAAGGCGATCTGCCGGAAGCCGACATCGTCAAGGCGCTGCGCGACCGTACGATCGCGTGCGAAATCCAGCCGATGCTGTGCGGTACCGCGTTCAAGAACAAGGGCGTGCAGCGTATGCTCGACGCCGTGATCGACTTCCTGCCGTCGCCGGTCGACATTCCGCCGGTCAAGGGCGAACTCGAAAACGGTGAAGCAGCAGAGCGCAAGGCTTCGGACGACGAGAAGTTCTCGTCGCTCGCGTTCAAGATCATGACCGACCCGTTCGTCGGCCAACTGATCTTCTTCCGTGTGTACTCGGGCGTCGTCAACTCGGGCGATACGCTGCTGAACTCGACCAAGGGCAAGAAGGAACGCCTCGGCCGTATTCTGCAGATGCACGCGAACCAGCGTGAAGAAATCAAGGAAGTCCGTGCAGGCGACATCGCAGCTGCGGTCGGCTTGAAGGAAGCAACCACGGGCGACACGCTGTGCGACCCGGCGAACCCGATCGTTCTCGAGCGCATGGTGTTCCCGGAGCCGGTGATTTCGCAGGCTGTCGAGCCGAAGACCAAGGCTGACCAGGAAAAGATGGGCCTCGCGCTGAACCGTCTGGCGCAGGAAGACCCGTCGTTCCGCGTGCAGACCGACGAAGAGTCGGGCCAGACCATCATTTCGGGCATGGGCGAGCTCCACCTCGAAATTCTGGTCGACCGGATGAAGCGTGAATTCGGCGTGGAAGCGACCGTCGGCAAGCCGCAGGTTGCATACCGCGAAACGATCCGTTCGACGGCGAAGGACGTCGACGGCAAGTTCGTCAAGCAGTCGGGTGGTCGCGGCCAGTACGGTCACGCGGTCATCACGCTCGAGCCGAACGAACAAGGCAAGGGCTACGAGTTCTTCGACGAGATCAAGGGTGGTGTGATTCCGCGTGAATACATCCCGGCGGTCGACAAGGGTATCCAGGACACGCTGAAGTCGGGCGTGCTGGCCGGCTTCCCGGTCGTCGACGTGAAGGTTCACCTGACGTTCGGTTCGTACCACGACGTTGACTCGAACGAAAACGCGTTCCGCATGGCCGGTTCGATGGCGTTCAAGGAAGCGATGCGCAAGGCGAACCCGGTCGTCCTCGAGCCGATGATGGCTGTCGAAGTCGAGACGCCGGAAGACTACATGGGCAACGTGATGGGCGACCTGTCGGGCCGTCGCGGCATCGTCCAAGGCATGGAAGACATGGTTGGCGGCGGCAAGATCGTTCGCGCCGAAGTGCCGCTGTCGGAAATGTTCGGTTACTCGACGTCGCTGCGTTCGCTGACGCAAGGTCGTGCAACGTACACGATGGAGTTCAAGCACTACGCTGAAGCTCCGCGCAACGTTGCTGAAGCGATCATCAGCGCGAAGTCGAAGTAAATCTGTAGCTACCAACCGATATTTTTTGAAAGAAGAGAATCATGGCAAAAGGTAAATTTGAGCGGACCAAGCCGCACGTCAACGTTGGTACGATTGGTCACGTTGACCACGGCAAGACGACGCTGACGGCAGCGATCACGACGGTTCTGACGAAGAAGTTCGGCGGCGAAGCGAAGGCTTACGACCAGATCGACGCGGCACCGGAAGAAAAGGCGCGCGGTATCACGATCAACACGGCACACGTCGAGTACGAAACGGCTAACCGCCACTACGCACACGTCGACTGCCCGGGCCACGCTGACTATGTGAAGAACATGATCACGGGCGCGGCGCAGATGGACGGCGCGATCCTGGTTTGCTCGGCAGCAGACGGCCCGATGCCGCAAACGCGTGAGCACATCCTGCTGGCGCGTCAGGTTGGCGTTCCGTACATCATCGTGTTCCTGAACAAGTGCGACATGGTGGACGACGCTGAACTGCTCGAGCTGGTCGAGATGGAAGTTCGCGAACTCCTGTCGAAGTACGACTTCCCGGGCGACGACACGCCGATCGTGAAGGGTTCGGCCAAGCTGGCGCTGGAAGGCGACACGGGCGAGCTGGGCGAAGTGGCGATCATGAACCTGGCAGACGCACTGGACACGTACATCCCGACGCCGGAGCGTGCAGTTGACGGCGCGTTCCTGATGCCGGTGGAAGACGTGTTCTCGATCTCGGGCCGTGGTACGGTTGTGACGGGTCGTGTCGAGCGCGGCATCGTGAAGGTCGGCGAAGAAATCGAAATCGTCGGTATCAAGCCGACGGTGAAGACGACCTGCACGGGCGTTGAAATGTTCCGCAAGCTGCTGGACCAAGGTCAGGCGGGCGACAACGTTGGTATCCTGCTGCGCGGCACGAAGCGTGAAGACGTGGAGCGTGGCCAGGTTCTGGCGAAGCCGGGTTCGATCACGCCGCACACGCACTTCACGGCTGAAGTGTACGTGCTGAGCAAGGACGAGGGCGGCCGTCACACGCCGTTCTTCAACAACTACCGTCCGCAGTTCTACTTCCGTACGACGGACGTGACGGGCTCGATCGAGCTGCCGAAGGACAAGGAAATGGTGATGCCGGGCGACAACGTGTCGATCACGGTGAAGCTGATCGCTCCGATCGCGATGGAAGAAGGTCTGCGCTTCGCAATCCGCGAAGGTGGCCGTACCGTCGGCGCCGGCGTCGTCGCCAAGATCATCGAGTAATATCGACGATTCGTGGATCCCGCCGGGGTCCGCGATTCCGCGGTAGGCAGTTTTACCGTCGAAACCGGGTGTCCAGTTTGATCGGGCACCCGGTTTTGTTTTTGTTGTGCGCTGTGCGCACCTCGAGAAACCCGCACCACCACTCCGGATTTTCGTGTAGAATCGCGGGCTTAGCAGTGGAAGTGCCGTTCGGAATCTGGTGCCTCGCTCCCCGCGGGCAACCTGTTTCGCGTTCTTTTAGTGTCCGGCGATGCAACATCGCCTCGCTCTTTTCAAGGAATCGTCATGCAGCAACAGAAAATCCGCATTCGCCTGAAGGCTTTCGACTATCGTCTGATCGATCAATCGGCTGCCGAGATCGTCGATACCGCGAAGCGGACTGGCGCAATCGTCCGTGGCCCGGTGCCGCTGCCGACGCGCATTCAGCGTTTTGACATCCTGCGTTCGCCGCACGTCAACAAGACGTCGCGCGATCAGCTCGAAATCCGTACCCACCAGCGCTTGATGGACATCGTCGATCCGACCGACAAGACGGTTGACGCGCTGATGAAGCTCGATCTGCCGGCTGGCGTCGACGTGGAAATCAAGCTGCAGTAAGGCTTTGGGCGTCAGCCGGTTTCCCGAGTGGCGCTAAGTCTTTGTATTGCTTGCGGAAATCGAGAAGTCGGGCTATACTGCTTGGCTTTTCGTGCATTCGCGAAAAAAAGTTGGGCCTTGCGTGCCCGGCATTTTGTAAATCAGCCCCGACCAATCGCAGTCGGGAATGGAGAAAATGATGAGCCTTGGACTCGTAGGTCGCAAGGTTGGCATGACCCGTATCTTCACGGCTGAAGGGGATTCGATTCCCGTCACCGTGCTGGACGTGTCGGACAACCGCGTGACGCAGATCAAGACTGTTGAAACCGACGGCTACACGGCCGTGCAGGTTGCATTCGGCTCCCGCCGCGCATCGCGCGTGACGAAGCCGCTGGCAGGTCATCTCGCCAAAGCCGGTGTCGAAGCCGGTGAAATCCTCAAGGAATTCCGCATTGACGCGGCCAAGGCAGCCGAGCTGTCGAATGGCGCCGTGGTCGGTGCTGATCTTTTCGAAGTGGGCCAGAAGGTCGACGTGCAGGGCGTGTCGATCGGTAAGGGCTACGCCGGTACGATCAAGCGTTACAACTTCTCCTCGGGTCGTGCTACCCACGGTAACTCGCGCTCGCACAACGTGCCGGGCTCGATCGGTATGGCGCAGGATCCGGGTCGTGTTTTCCCGGGTAAGCGCATGACGGGTCACCTCGGTGACGTTACGGTGACGGTGCAGAACCTCGAAATCGCTCGTATCGACGCAGAGCGCAAGCTGCTGCTCGTCAAGGGTGCGATTCCGGGCGCGAAGGGCGGCAAGGTTTTCGTGACGCCGGCCGTCAAGACCAAGGGGGCGAAATAATGGAACTCAAGCTCCTGAACGAAAATGGTCAGGAAGGTGCGGTGGTCAACGCGTCGGACGTCGTGTTCGGTCGTGACTACAACGAAGCGCTGATCCACCAGGTCGTCGTTGCGTACCAGGCGAATGCTCGCCAGGGTAACCGCGCACAGAAGGACCGCGAGCAAGTCAAGCACACCACCAAGAAGCCGTGGCGTCAGAAGGGTACGGGCCGCGCTCGTGCCGGTATGTCGTCGAGCCCGTTGTGGCGTGGCGGTGGTCGTATCTTCCCGAACTCGCCGGAAGAAAACTTCTCGCACAAGGTCAACAAGAAGATGCATCGCGCAGGTCTCTGCTCGATCTTCTCGCAGCTGGCCCGTGAAGGCCGTCTGTCGGTCGTCGAGGACATCATCCTCGAAGCGCCGAAGACCAAGCTGCTGGCCGACAAATTCAAGACCATGGGTCTCGACTCCGTTCTGATCATCACGGATACGGTCGACGAGAACCTGTACCTGGCTTCGCGCAACCTGCCGCACGTGGCGATTGTCGAGCCGCGCTACGCTGACCCGCTGTCGCTGATCTACTTCAAGAAAGTGCTGGTCACGAAGGCTGCGGTCGCCCAGATCGAGGAGTTGCTGTCATGAGCGAGATTCGCAAGAACGATCATCGTTTGATGCAGGTCCTGCTCGCGCCGGTGATTTCGGAAAAGGCGACGCTGGTTGCCGACAAGAACGAGCAAGTCGTGTTCGAAGTCGCACCGGATGCCACGAAGCAGGAAGTGAAGGCGGCTGTCGAGCTGCTGTTCAAGGTTGAAGTTGATTCGGTCAACGTGCTGGTTCAGAAGGGCAAGCAAAAGCGCTTCGGCCGTTCGATGGGCCGCCGTAAGGACGTGAAGAAGGCGTACGTTTGCCTGAAGCCCGGCCAGGAAATCAACTTTGAAGCGGAGGCCAAGTAATCATGGCAATCGTTAAAGTTAAACCGACTTCGCCGGGTCGCCGCGCGATGGTCAAGGTGGTCAACAAGAACCTGCACCAGGGCAAGCCGTTCGCGGCACTGCTCGACTCGCAGAGCTCGACCGCCGGCCGTAACAACAACGGCCGTATCACCACGCGTCACAAGGGTGGTGGTCACAAGCAGCACTATCGTATCGTCGATTTCCGTCGTACGAAGGATGGCATCCCGGCAAAGGTCGAACGTCTCGAGTACGACCCGAACCGTAGCGCGAACATCGCGCTGGTGCTCTACGCAGACGGCGAGCGTCGCTACATCATCGCCCCGAAGGGCCTGACGGTCGGCCAACAGCTGATGTCGGGTTCGGAAGCGCCGATCCGTGCAGGCAACACGCTGCCGATCCGCAACATTCCGGTCGGTACGACGATCCACTGCATCGAGATGCTGCCGGGCAAGGGCGCGCAAATGGCGCGTTCGGCTGGCACGTCGGCCATGCTGCTGGCGCGTGAAGGCGTCTACGCGCAGGTTCGTCTGCGTTCGGGCGAAATCCGTCGCGTGCACATCGAGTGCCGTGCAACGATCGGTGAAGTTGGCAACGAAGAGCATAGCCTGCGCCAGATCGGCAAGGCTGGCGCGAACCGCTGGCGCGGTATCCGCCCGACGGTGCGCGGCGTTGCGATGAACCCGGTTGATCACCCGCACGGTGGTGGTGAGGGCAAGACGGCTGCAGGTCGCGACCCGGTAAGCCCGTGGGGTACGCCGGCTAAGGGTTACCGCACCCGCAGCAACAAGCGCACGACGACGATGATCGTCCAGCGCCGTCACAAGCGTTAAGGAGTAGGCAATGGCACGTTCTGTTAAAAAAGGTCCGTTCTGCGACGCCCATTTGCTGAAGAAAGTTGAGGCGGCTGCAGCTTCGCGCGACAAAAAGCCGATCAAGACCTGGTCGCGTCGCTCGACGATTCTGCCGGATTTCATCGGCCTGACGATCGCTGTTCATAACGGCCGTCAACACGTTCCGGTGTACATCTCGGAAAACATGGTCGGCCACAAGCTTGGCGAGTTCGCACTGACCCGTACGTTCAAGGGTCACGCAGCCGACAAGAAGGCCAAGAAATAAGGGGCAATCAAGATGGAAGTGAAAGCAATTCATCGCGGTGCCCGCATCTCGGCGCAAAAAACGCGCCTTGTGGCTGACCAGATCCGCGGTTTGCCGGTCGACAAGGCGCTGAACGTTCTGACGTTCTCGCCGAAGAAGGCGGCTGGCATCGTGAAGAAGGTTGTGCTGTCGGCAATCGCGAATGCGGAGCACAACGAAGGCGCTGATATCGACGAGCTCAAGATCAAGAGCATCTACGTCGACAAGGCTGCATCGCTCAAGCGTTTCACCGCGCGCGCCAAAGGCCGCGGTAACCGCATCGAGAAGCAATCCTGTCACATCACTGTGACGGTCGGGAATTAAGGAGCCATACGATGGGACAGAAAATTCATCCGACTGGCTTCCGCCTGGCTGTCAGCCGTAATTGGGCTTCGCGTTGGTACGCGAACAACAACAATTTCGCGGCGATGCTGCAGGAAGACATCGGTGTTCGTGAATACCTGAAGAAGAAGCTGAAGAACGCTTCGGTCGGTCGGGTCGTCATCGAGCGTCCGGCGAAGAACGCGCGTATCACGATTTACAGCTCGCGTCCGGGTGTGGTCATCGGCAAGAAGGGCGAGGATATCGAACAGCTGAAGACGGAACTGCAACGCCGCATGGGCGTGCCGGTTCACGTCAACATCGAAGAAATCCGCAAGCCGGAAACCGATGCTCAACTGATCGCTGACTCGATCACGCAACAGCTCGAGCGTCGGATCATGTTCCGTCGCGCGATGAAGCGTGCGATGCAGAACGCGATGCGTCTGGGTGCCCAAGGCATCAAGATCATGAGCGCAGGCCGTCTGAACGGTATCGAAATCGCTCGTACGGAGTGGTATCGCGAAGGTCGCGTGCCCCTTCATACGCTGCGTGCCGATATCGACTACGCGACTTCGGAAGCGAAGACGACCTACGGCATCATCGGCGTCAAGGTGTGGGTTTACAAGGGCGACACGCTCGGCCGCAATGACGCGCCGGTGGTCGAAGAAGTAGCCGAAGACAAGCGTCCGCGTCGCAATGCGCGTCCGGGCGACCGTCGTCCGCGCCGTGATGGCGAAGGCGGCGCTCCGGGTGCTCGTCGTGGCGCACCGCGCCGCGGCGCCGGCAAGCCGGAAGACGGCAAGACTGGAGAATAACGATGCTGCAACCGAAACGCAGGAAGTATCGCAAAGAGCAGAAGGGTCGTAACACCGGCAAGGCGACGCGCGGCAACGCAGTGTCGTTCGGTGAATTCGGCCTGAAGGCGATCGGTCGCGGCCGTTTGACCGCGCGTCAAATTGAAGCAGCGCGTCGTGCAATGACGCGTCACATCAAGCGTGGCGGCCGCATCTGGATCCGGATCTTCCCGGACAAGCCGATTTCGCAAAAGCCGGCAGAAGTACGTATGGGTAACGGTAAGGGTAACCCGGAGTACTACGTCGCTGAGATCCAGCCGGGCAAGATGCTCTATGAAATGGACGGCGTAACCGAAGAACTGGCACGCGAAGCGTTCCGTCTGGCTGCAGCCAAGCTGCCGCTGAAGACGGCATTCATCGTGCGCCAGCTCGGCGCCTAAGGAGAAAACATGAAGGCTTCCGAACTTCTCCAGAAAGACCAGGCCGCGCTCAACAAGGAGCTGGCGGACCTGCTGAAGGCGCAATTCGGCCTGCGCATGCAACTCGCGACCCAGCAGCTCACGAACACGAGCCAGCTGAAGAAGGTTCGTCGCGACATCGCACGTGTGCGGACCGTCATGACTCAGAAGGCGAACCAGAAATGAACGATAGCGTGAAAACCTCGCTGAAGCGGACGCTGGTCGGTCGGGTCGTCAGCAACAAGATGGACAAGACCGTCACCGTGCTGATCGAGCACCGCGTCAAGCATCCGATCTACGGCAAGTATGTCGTGCGCTCGAAGAAGTACCACGCGCATGATGAAGCGAACACCTACAACGAGGGTGACCTCGTTGAAATCCAGGAAACTCGTCCGCTGTCGAAGACGAAGGCCTGGACGGTGTCGCGCCTCGTCGAAGCAGCTCGCGTCATCTAAGCGGGCAGCGCAGTAGGCAGTAACAGGCACTTCGCCACGAAGTGCTTGAATCGCAAAGTTTTTGCTTGCGTGACCAGGGTTATTTGTTATAATCCTGGTCTTCCCTCTTTATGGGAGCCCCGTCGCGGGCGAAGTTGGTGGGGGAAGCGGACTGGCGCCAGCCTGTCCGAAAGATTCACCGAATTGCGATGGCGGGTTTCGTTTGCCGTCGCTGCTGTTCCAACCCAAGCAGCCGATTGGCTGACGGGACCAAGACTGACCGAATGCATCATGGTGGTGCATCCGGATTAAGTTGGGAAAGACAAACCATGATCCAGACCGAATCTCGGCTCGAAGTAGCCGACAACACGGGTGCGCGTGAAGTCATGTGCATCAAGGTGCTCGGCGGCTCGAAGCGTCGTTATGCCGGCATTGGCGACATCATCAAGGTGACCGTCAAAGAAGCAACGCCGCGCGGGCGCGTGAAGAAAGGCGAAATTTACAACGCCGTGGTGGTCCGCACCGCCAAGGGCGTTCGCCGTCAAGACGGCTCGCTGATCAAGTTCGACGGCAACGCCGCTGTGCTTTTGAATAACAAGCTCGAGCCGATCGGCACCCGTATCTTCGGGCCGGTGACGCGTGAGCTGCGTAGCGAACGATTCATGAAGATCGTTTCGCTGGCGCCGGAAGTGCTGTAAGGAGTCGCGATGAACAAGATTCGCAAGGGTGACGAAGTTATCGTCGTCACCGGCAAAGACAAGGGCAAGCGCGGCGTCGTGCTGGCTGTCGGTGCAGAACATGTGACGGTTGAAGGTATCAACCTCGTCAAGAAGCATGTGAAGCCGAACCCGATGAAGGGTACGACGGGCGGCGTGGAAGCGAAGACGATGCCCCTGCATATTTCGAACGTCGCACTGGTCGACGCGAATGGCAAGGCGTCGCGTGTTGGCATCAAGGTCGAGGAAGGCAAGAAGGTTCGCTTCCTGAAGACGACCGGTGCCGTACTGAGCGCCTGACGCAGCGGAGTAAAAAATGGCTCGTTTTCAAGAGTTTTACAAAGAAAAGGTTGTGCCCGGCCTGATCGAGAAGTTCGGTTACAAGTCGGTCATGGAAGTGCCGCGCATCACCAAGATCACGCTGAACATGGGTCTTGGCGAAGCGATCGCTGACAAGAAGATCATCGAGAACGCCGTTGGCGATCTCACGAAGATCGCTGGTCAGAAGCCGGTCGTCACGAAGGCGCGCAAGGCAATCGCAGGCTTCAAGATCCGCCAGGGTTACCCGATCGGTGCGATGGTGACGCTGCGTGGTCAAGCGATGTACGAATTCCTCGACCGTTTCGTGACCGTTGCCCTGCCCCGCGTGCGTGACTTCCGCGGCGTGTCGGGTCGTGCCTTCGATGGCCGCGGCAACTACAACATCGGTGTGAAAGAGCAGATCATTTTCCCCGAAATCGACTACGACAAGATCGACGCACTGCGTGGGCTGAACATCAGCATCACGACGACTGCGAAGACCGACGACGAAGCAAAGGCTCTGCTCGCCAGCTTCAAGTTCCCGTTCAGAAACTGAGGTTACCGTGGCTAAACTGGCACTGATCGAACGTGAAAAGAAGCGCGCCCGCCTGGTCGCGAAGTTCGCAGCAAAGCGCGAAGCGCTGAAGGCGATCGTCGAAGACCAAAGCAAGTCGGAAGAAGAGCGCTACGAAGCACGCCTGGAGCTGCAGCAACTGCCCCGCAACGCAAACCCGACCCGCCAGCGTAACCGCTGCGCGATCACGGGCCGTCCGCGTGGCACGTTCCGTAAATTCGGCCTCGCGCGTAACAAGATTCGTGAAATCGCATTCCGTGGCGAGATTCCTGGCCTGACCAAGGCGAGCTGGTAATAGGAGAAACGTAAATGAGCATGAGTGATCCTATCGCCGATATGCTGACTCGCATCCGCAACGCGCAGATGGTCGAGAAGGTATCGGTCGCGATGCCCTCGTCGAAGGTCAAGGTTGCAATCGCGCAAGTCCTGAAGGACGAAGGTTATATCGACGATTTCGCCGTCAAGGCGGAAGGTGCGAAGTCCGAACTGAATATCGCGCTGAAGTACTACGCAGGTCGCCCGGTCATCGAACGCCTCGAGCGCGTTTCGAAGCCTGGTCTGCGCGTGTACCGCGGCCGTAACGACATTCCGCAGGTCATGAACGGCCTGGGTGTGGCAATCGTGTCGACGCCGAAGGGCGTGATGACCGACCGCAAGGCGCGCGCTACCGGCGTCGGCGGCGAAGTCATCTGCTACGTTGCTTAAAGCCGAGGAGAGAGAAACATGTCTCGAGTAGGTAAAAGCCCGATCGCGCTGCAAGGCGCGGAAGTCAAGCTGGCCGACGGTGCAATCACCGTCAAAGGCCCGCTGGGCACCATCACGCAAGCGATCAATCCGCTCGTGAACGTGGCGAACAACGACGGCACGCTGAATCTGTCGCCGGTCGACGAAAGCCGCGAAGCAAATGCACTGTCGGGCACGATGCGCGCGATCATCGCGAATGCCGTGCACGGCGTGACCAAGGGTTTCGAGCGCAAGCTGACGCTGGTTGGCGTCGGTTATCGTGCGCAAGCGCAAGGCGACAAGCTGAACCTGTCGCTGGGTTTCTCGCACCCGGTGGTGCACCAGATGCCGGAAGGCGTCAAGGCTGAAACCCCGACGCAAACCGAAATCGTGATCAAGGGGATCAACAAGCAACAAGTCGGTCAAGTAGCTGCGGAAGTTCGCGGTTACCGTCCGCCGGAGCCCTACAAGGGCAAGGGCGTGCGCTATTCCGACGAGGTTGTGATCCTCAAAGAAACGAAGAAGAAGTAAGGGTGCGCAATCATGGATAAGACTCAATCTCGCCTGCGCCGCGCTCGCCAGACGCGTATCAAGATCGCTGAGCTGCAGGTCGCGCGTCTCGCCGTGCATCGCACGAACACGCACATCTACGCTCAAGTGTTCTCGCCCTGCGGCACCAAGGTGCTCGCAAGCGCGTCGACGCTCGAAGCAGAAGTGCGCGCTGAACTGGCCGACAAGTCGGGCAAGGGCGGCAACGTTAATGCCGCGACGCTGATCGGCAAGCGTATTGCCGAGAAGGCAAAGGCTGCCGGCATCGAATCCGTCGCCTTCGACCGCTCGGGCTTCCGCTACCATGGCCGCGTCAAGGCGCTGGCTGAGGCAGCTCGCGAAGCTGGGCTCAAGTTCTAAGGAAGGAATTCGTCATGGCAAAGATGCAAGCGAAAGTTCAGGCTGATGAGCGCGACGACGGCCTTCGCGAAAAGATGATTTCGGTCAACCGCGTGACCAAGGTCGTGAAGGGTGGCCGTATTCTCGGCT
Organism: Burkholderia sp. WTPI3; assembly: GCF_021483755.1. Taxonomy (NCBI): domain Bacteria; kingdom Pseudomonadati; phylum Pseudomonadota; class Betaproteobacteria; order Burkholderiales; family Burkholderiaceae; genus Burkholderia; species Burkholderia sp. WTPI3. The sequence continues at coordinate 32,209 of NZ_JAGIXF010000031.1, forward strand.
TCGCCGCACTGACCGTGGTTGGCGACGGCGATGGCCGCATCGGTATGGGCAAGGGCAAGGCGAAGGAAGTGCCGGTCGCTGTCCAGAAGGCAATGGAACAAGCTCGCCGCAACATGTTCAAGGTGCCGCTCAAGAACGGCACGCTGCAGCACGAAGTGCACGGCAAGCATGGCGCATCCGCTGTCCTCCTCGCTCCGGCGAAGGCAGGTACGGGCGTGATCGCCGGCGGCCCGATGCGCGCAGTGTTCGACGTGATGGGCGTTCAGAACGTCGTGGCCAAGAGCCACGGTTCGACGAACCCGTACAACCTCGTTCGCGCCACGCTGGACGGTCTGCGCAAGCAGTCGACCCCGGCAGACATCGCGGCGAAGCGCGGCAAGTCCGTCGAAGATATTTTGGGCTAAGCCCGGGTGGTCACCATGTCTGAAAAAACTGTCAAGGTTCAGCTCGTGAAGAGCCTGATCGGGACCCGCGAATCGCACCGTGCGACCGTGCGTGGCCTCGGCCTGCGCCGACTCAACTCGGTTAGCGAGCTGCAGGATACGCCGGCGGTCCGCGGCATGATCAACAAGGTCTCGTACCTCGTTAAGGTCATCGCGTAAGCGGCCCTACGGATCAAGGAGTTGATATGGAATTGAATAACCTGAAGCCGGCCGCTGGTGCCAAGCACGCCAAGCGTCGCGTCGGCCGCGGCATCGGTTCGGGCCTCGGCAAGACGGCTGGCCGTGGTCACAAGGGTCAGAAATCGCGTTCGGGCGGCTTCCACAAAGTCGGTTTCGAAGGCGGTCAGATGCCGCTGCAACGTCGTCTGCCGAAGCGCGGCTTCACGTCGCTGACGAAGGAATTCGTCGGTGAAGTGCGCCTCTCCGACCTCGAGAAGCTGCCGGTCGATGAAGTCGATCTGCTCGCACTGAAGCAAGCCGGCCTGGTCGGCGAGCTGACGAAGAGCGCAAAGATCATCGCGACGGGCGAACTGAAGCGCAAGATCGTCGTGAAGGGTCTGGGTGCCACCAAGGGTGCGCGCGCTGCGATCGAAGCGGCTGGCGGTTCGTTCGCCGAGTGACACGCGTAGCGCGTCGTTACTTGCATTCATCGGAGAAGGTACTTGGCTAACAGCCCGAGTCTTGCAAAACCCGGTCGAAGCACGGCGAAATTCGGCGATCTGCGCCGGCGAGCGATGTTCCTGCTCCTGGCGCTGATCGTCTATCGCATCGGCGCGCACATCCCCGTGCCGGGCATCGATCCGGATCAACTGGCGAAGCTGTTCCAGAGCCAGGCGGGCGGCATCCTGGGCATGTTCAACATGTTTTCGGGTGGCGCGCTTTCCCGCTTCACGATCTTTGCGCTGGGGATCATGCCGTACATCTCGGCGTCGATCATCATGCAGCTGTTGGCGATCGTCTCGCCGCAGCTCGAGGCGCTGAAGAAGGAAGGGCAGGCAGGGCAACGGAAGATCACGCAGTACACGCGGTATTTCACCGTGGTGCTCGCGACCTTCCAGGCGTTCGGTATCGCGGCTGCGCTGGAAAACCAGCCGGGCCTCGTCATCGACCCCGGCATGCTGTTCCGTCTGACGACGGTCGTGACGCTGGTGACCGGTACGATGTTCCTGATGTGGCTGGGTGAGCAGATCACCGAGCGTGGTCTGGGCAACGGTATCTCGATCATCATCTTCGGCGGGATCGCAGCAGGGTTCCCGAATGCCGTGGGTGGGTTGCTCGAACTGGTGAAAACGGGTTCGATGGGGCCGTTCTCGGCGATCATCATCGTCGTTCTGATTGCCGCGGTGACTTACCTGGTCGTGTTCATCGAACGCGGTCAGCGCAAGATCCTCGTGAACTACGCGAAGCGTCAGGTTGGCAACAAGATCTACGGTGGGCAGTCGTCGCACTTGCCGCTGAAGCTGAACATGTCGGGCGTGATTCCGCCGATCTTTGCGTCGTCGATCATCCTGTTTCCGGCCACGATTCTTGGCTGGTTCAGCACGGGTCAACCGACGGGAGGCTGGCTCTCCAACACGTTGCATGACGTCGCGGAGGCACTGAAGCCGGGTCAGCCGGTCTATGTGCTGCTGTACACGCTGGCAATCGTGTTTTTCTGCTTCTTCTACACCGCGCTGGTGTTCAACAGCAGGGAAACCGCAGACAACTTGAAGAAGAGCGGCGCGTTTGTTCCGGGCATCCGTCCGGGCGACCAGACCGCACGATATATCGACCGCATCCTCACGCGTCTGACGCTGGCCGGTGCGATCTACATCGTCTTCGTGTGTCTGCTGCCGGAATTCCTGGTGCTGCGCTGGAACGTGCCGTTTTATTTTGGTGGAACGTCGCTGCTGATCATTGTCGTCGTCACGATGGACTTCATGGCGCAGGTGCAGTCGTACGTTATGTCGCAACAGTATGAGTCGCTGCTCAAGAAGGCAAACTTCAAGGGCGGCAACATCCCAATGCGTTAATTCAGGACTATGGCCAAAGACGATGTAATCCAGATGCAGGGTGAGGTGATCGAAAACCTCCCGAATGCGACCTTCCGTGTGAAGCTGGAAAACGGCCATGTCGTGTTGGGGCATATCTCCGGGAAGATGCGGATGCACTACATCCGCATCCTGCCGGGCGACAAGGTGACGGTTGAATTGACGCCTTACGATCTGTCTCGTGCGCGGATCGTGTTCCGGGCGAAGTGATTTGAAAAAAGGGTATTATCATGAAAGTGATGGCATCGGTTAAGCGCATTTGCCGCAATTGCAAGATCATCAAGCGCAAAGGCGTCGTTCGCGTGATCTGCAGCTCGGATCCGCGCCACAAGCAGCGCCAAGGCTGACCGCGCGTTTGTTTGCGCTTTTTGTTTGAGGAAAAACAATGGCTCGTATCGCAGGGGTTAACATCCCGAATCACCAGCATACCGAGATCGGCCTGACGGCAATCTTCGGTATCGGCCGCACGCGCTCGCGCAGCATCTGCGTGGCGTCTGGCGTGGAATTCTCGAAGAAGGTCAAGGACCTGACCGACGCAGACCTCGAAAAGCTGCGTGAAGAAGTGGGCAAGTTCATCGTCGAAGGCGATCTGCGCCGTGAAGTGACGATGAACATCAAGCGCCTGATGGACCTCGGTTGCTACCGCGGCGTTCGTCATCGCAAGGGCCTGCCGATGCGCGGTCAGCGTACGCGTACGAACGCACGTACCCGCAAGGGTCCGCGTCGTGCAGCGCAAGCGCTGAAGAAGTAAGCGGAACTGACAGTTACAGGAAAACGTAATGGCTAAGGCTTCGAACACCGCGGCGCAACGCGTTCGCAAGAAGGTTAAGAAGAACGTCGCTGAAGGGGTGGTTCACGTTCACGCGTCGTTCAACAACACGATCATCACGATCACCGATCGCCAGGGCAATGCACTGGCATGGGCGACGTCGGGCGGCCAGGGCTTCAAGGGCTCGCGCAAGTCGACGCCGTTCGCTGCTCAGGTTGCTGCTGAGTCGGCCGGTCGCGTCGCGATGGAATACGGCGTGAAGAATCTGGAAGTGCGGATCAAGGGCCCGGGCCCGGGTCGTGAGTCGGCAGTGCGTGCACTGCATGGCCTCGGCATCAAGATCACCGCGATTTCGGACGTCACCCCGATTCCGCACAACGGCTGCCGCCCGCCGAAGCGCCGTCGTATCTAAGAATGCTGCTGGCACGTTCGTGCTGGCACATTTGCCTGTCGCCGCGTAGCGTCGACGGGCGTTGCTTTTTTGATTGACTAAGCCCACCGTTCGCCCCAAAGGGCGCGAACTAGCGCGGATTTTGCTCCGCGTGACTGATTGATAAAGGAATGCAAAGTGGCACGTTATATCGGCCCTAAGGCCAAGCTGTCCCGTCGTGAAGGCACCGACCTGTTCCTGAAGAGCGCGCGTCGCTCGCTCGCCGACAAGTGCAAGCTCGACAGCAAGCCGGGCCAGCATGGCCGTACCTCGGGCGCACGTACGTCCGACTATGGTACGCAGCTGCGCGAAAAGCAGAAGGTCAAGCGTATTTACGGCGTCCTGGAGCGTCAGTTCCGCCGTTACTTCGCCGAAGCCGACCGCCGCAAGGGCAACACGGGTGAAAACCTGCTGCAACTGCTCGAGTCGCGTCTCGACAACGTTGTGTATCGCATGGGCTTCGGCTCGACTCGCGCTGAAGCGCGTCAGCTGGTGAGCCACAAGTCGATCACCGTGAACGGCGTCGTCGCGAACGTGCCGTCGCAGCAAGTGAAGGCTGGTGACGTCGTCGCGATCCGCGAAAAGGCGAAGAAGCAGGCGCGTATCGTCGAAGCGCTGTCGCTGGCCGAGCAAGGCGGCATGCCGAGCTGGGTTGCAGTCGATGCGAAGAAGTTCGAAGGCACGTTCAAGCAAATGCCGGAACGCGCTGACATCGCAGGCGACATCAACGAAAGCCTGATCGTCGAATTGTATTCGCGTTAATCCGATTGACGGCCGAGGTACCCCGATTGCGTTGCGCAAGGAGGGGCCTCGGCTGTTTATTTTCTGGTTGTTACCGGTCAGCCTTATCGGTGTAACGAGCCGAGGGTATTGAAAAGGAAAGCCCATGCAAACCAGTTTGCTGAAACCCAAGATCATCGCCGTGGAATCGCTGGGCGAGAACCACGCGAGGGTGGTCATGGAACCGTTCGAACGCGGTTACGGCCACACCTTGGGCAACGCGCTTCGCCGCGTGCTGCTGTCGTCGATGGTTGGCTACGCGCCGACCGAAGTGACGATCGCAGGCGTGGTGCACGAGTACTCGACGCTTGATGGCGTGCAAGAGGACGTCGTCAACCTGCTGCTGAACCTGAAGGGTGTGGTGTTCAAGCTGCACAACCGTGACGAAGTGACGGTGACCCTGCGCAAGGAAGGCGAAGGCGTCGTCACGGCCGGCGATATCGAGCTGGCTCACGATTGCGAAGTCATCAACCCGAATCACGTGATCGCACACCTGTCGAAGGGCGGCAAGCTCGACGTTCAGATCAAGATCGAAAAGGGTCGCGGCTATGTGCCCGGCAACGTCCGTCGCTATGGCGAAGACACGGCCAAGATCATCGGCCGCATCGTCCTCGACGCATCGTTCTCGCCGGTCCGCCGCGTGAGCTATGCCGTTGAAAGCGCACGCGTCGAGCAGCGTACCGACCTCGACAAGCTCGTGATGAACATCGAGACGAGCGGCGTGATCACCCCGGAAGAGGCGATCCGTCAATCGGCGCGCATCCTGGTCGACCAACTGTCCGTGTTCGCGGCACTGGAAGGCACGGAAACGGCTGCCGAAGCGCCGTCGCGCGCACCGCAGATCGATCCGATCCTGCTGCGTCCGGTGGACGATCTCGAGCTGACGGTTCGTTCGGCGAACTGCCTGAAGGCCGAGAACATCTACTACATCGGCGACCTCATCCAGCGCACGGAAAACGAGCTGCTGAAGACGCCGAACCTCGGTCGCAAGTCGCTGAACGAGATCAAGGAAGTGCTCGCTTCGCGCGGTCTCACGCTGGGCATGAAGCTCGAAAACTGGCCGCCGGCTGGTCTCGACAAGTAAGCCCGCTTGTAGCCTGGCTATAGCTGTAGTTGGCAAAGATGCGGATTTTCCTTTAAAATCCGCATCTTGCTTTTTTCTCTACCGGCCCGTGCACCCATAGAGGTGCGATAGAAGAGCTGGATCAAAACTTTGAATCAAGGAAACTGAAATGCGCCATCGTCATGGTCTGCGGAAACTGAACCGCACGAGCAGCCACCGTCTGGCTATGCTCCGTAACATGTCCAACTCGCTGATCGAGCACGAAGTCATCAAGACGACGTTGCCGAAGGCGAAGGAACTCCGTAAAGTCGTCGAGCCGCTGATCACGCTCGGCAAGAAGCCGTCGCTGGCAAACCGTCGCCTGGCGTTCAACCGCCTGCGCGATCGTGACTCGGTGGCGAAGCTGTTCGACGTGCTCGGTCCGCGTTTCGCGAACCGTCCGGGCGGCTACCTGCGCGTGCTGAAGTTCGGCTTCCGCGTCGGCGACAACGCACCGATGGCACTGGTCGAGCTGCTCGATCGTCCGGAAGTCGACGAAACGGAAAACGTGCAAGAAGCTGAGTAAGCTTCCGGTACGCAGCAGTATCTGAAAGGGGCCGAGCGATTGCTTGGCCCTTTTTGTTTTTGACGCGTGCCTGCGATCGATTGCCGCAGGCCGGTGCCGGCAGTGTTGCGCGGGCTGCGCTACGATACGGGACTGCCGATGCGGGCCCCGGACGGAAGGTCCGCGTCCCGCAGGCCGGTCAACCAGCCTGGAGGGTGCGTATGGTGGTGGTGTTGATGCTGACGACGGTGCCCGATGCGGCGACGGCTGCAGCGCTTGCCGGCGGGGCACTCGACGCACGGCTGGCCGCGTGCGTGTCCGAGCTCGGCACGATCAGGTCGCGCTATCACTGGCAGGGCAAGGTCGAAACGGCCGACGAGATCCAGTTGCTGTTCAAGACGAGCCCGGTGCGCTCGCTCGAACTGGAGCGGTTTATTCTCGCGCATCATCCATACGAGACTCCCGAAATCGTCTCGTGGCAAGCGACGGCTTCGGCCGGGTACGGTCAGTGGGTGACCAGCGAAACTCAACGTCTATTTCATGTTTAACGGTATGGCACTTTCCGCGCGGGTGCGCGCGCTGCGGTTCCTTGCAGTCCTGTTGTCGCTGGTGTTCGTGCTGGGCGGCCTGTCGGTCGCGCGTGCGGCCGACGATTTCCTCGATCCGTCGGTCGCGTTCAAGTTCAGCGCGAGCGAATCGCCGGGGCAGGTGGACGTCAGCTTCAAGGTAGCCAAAGGCTATTACCTGTACCGCGAGCGATTCGCGTTCGCGGTGAAGAGCGGGCAGGCGACGCTCGGCGAGCCGCAATTCCCGGCCGGTCACGTGAAGTTCGACCAGACGTTCCAGAAGGAAGTCGAGACTTATCGTGACGAGGTCGTGATTCACGTGCCCGTCAAGCAGGCGGCAGGGCCGTTCAAGCTCGCGGTGACATCCCAGGGCTGCGCCGACGAGGGTATCTGCTATCCGCCTGCCGAGCACATCGTGAAAGTCGATGGAGCCGCGCTGGGCGCGGCAGCGTCGGCTGATGGTGCAACGGCTTCGGGCAACTGGTTCGACAAGGTGACGAGCGCCGATTTCGCACAGTCGCTGCTCGAGGGGCACGGCTTCTTCACGATCGTCGCGCTGTATTTCGTCGCGGGCGTCGTGCTGAGCCTGCTGCCGTGTTCGTACCCGATGATACCGATCGTGTCCGCGATCATCATCGGGCAGGGCACGCGCGCGACGCACACGCGTGGCTTTGCGCTGTCGCTGACCTACGTGGTCGGCATGGCGCTCGTCTATACCGTGCTCGGCATTGCCGCGGCGCTGGTCGGCCAGAGCCTTGGCGCATGGTTGCAGAACCCGTGGGTGCTCGGCGCGTTCGGCCTCTTGCTCACCGCGTTTGCCGTGTCGCTGATTTCAGGCAAGGACATCGCGTTGCCCGCGCGTTGGCAGAATGGCGCGGCAGAGGCATCGAGCGCGCGCCGGGGCGGCCATTTTGCCGCGGTCGCTGCGATGGGTGCGTTGTCGGCGCTGGTCGTTGGTGCTTGCATGACGGCACCGCTGTTTGCGGTGCTCGCCTTCATCGCGCATACCGGCAACGCGCTGCTCGGCGGTGCCGCGCTTTTCGCGATGGGGCTGGGGCTCGGCGTGCCGCTGCTCATCGTCGGCATCGGCGCCGGGACGGTGCTGCCGCGCGCCGGTGCATGGATGGACGGCGTGAAGGTGTTTTTCGGCATCGTCCTGCTCGCAGCTGCGCTGTGGATCGTGTGGCCGGTGCTGGCGGGCGGCCTGAAGATGGTGCTCTCGGCATTGTGGCTGCTTGTCGCTGCCGCGGCGCTCGGCCTGTTCACGCCGAATCTGGGGGCGGCCTCGATCTGGCGCCGTCTCGGCCGCGGACTCGGCGCAGCACTCGCGATCTGGGCGGCGACGTTGCTCGTCGGTCTCGCTGCCGGCTCGAACGATCCCGTGAAGCCGCTGGCCGTGCTCGCGTCGCGCACCGTCGCATCGGGCGACGCGTCGGCGGCCGGTGCTGCCTCCGGACAGGTTGGCCCGGCATTCGCATCGGTGCGCTCCAGCGCGGAGCTCGACACGCTGCTGAAGGCGTCAGACCGGCCCGTTATGCTCGATTTTTATGCCGACTGGTGCGTGAGCTGCAAGGAGATGGAGCATCTGACGTTCACCGACGCACGCGTGCAGGCGCGACTCGGACAACTGCACCTGGTGCGCGCCGATGTCACGGCGAACAATCCGGACGACCAGGCGCTGCTCAAGCGCTTCAACCTGTTCGGGCCGCCGGGGATCATCTTCTTCGATCGCAGCGGCAACGAAATCGGTCGCGTGGTCGGCTATCAGGCTGCCGAAACATTCCTGCGCAGCCTCGATCGGGCTGCGGTTCCGACGGTGTGACGCGCGCTCGCCGGCACGCACCGGCGGCCTCTGTCCCCTCGATTGATCGACACGAATAAAAAACGGCGGAACACAGAAGTGTTCCGCCGTTTTTCTTTGCGCTGGTACGACGTGCGGCTTAGCGCTGTGATTTCAGCAGGCGCGCGGCGTCGAGCGCGAAGTACGTGAGCACGCCGTCGGCTCCCGCGCGCTTGAATGCGAGCAACGATTCGAGCACGACCTTGTCGTGGTCGAGCCAGCCGTTCATCGCGGCGGCCTTCAGCATCGCGTATTCACCGCTCACCTGATACACGTACGTCGGGAAGCGGAACTCGTCCTTCACGCGGCGCACGATATCGAGATACGGCATGCCGGGCTTGACCATCACCATGTCGGCGCCTTCGTCGATGTCGAGGCGCACTTCGCGCAGCGCTTCGTCGCTGTTCGCCGGATCCATCTGGTAGGTCATCTTGTTGCCCTTGCCCAGATTGGATGCCGAACCGACTGCATCGCGAAACGGACCGTAGAACGCCGACGCGAACTTGGCCGAATAGGCCATGATGCGCGTATGGATATGGCCGTCGCTTTCCAGCATTTCGCGCACCGCGCCGATCCGGCCGTCCATCATGTCCGACGGCGCGACGATGTCGACGCCGGCCTCGGCCTGCGCACGCGCCTGGTCGACCAGGATCTCGATCGTCTCGTCGTTGATCACATAGCCGTTTTCGTCGAGCACGCCGTCTTGGCCGTGGCTCGTGTACGGGTCGAGCGCAACGTCGGTCAGCACGCCCAGCTCGGGGAAGTGCTTTTTCAGCTCGCGCACCGCGCGCGGGATCAGGCCTTCCGGATTGGCTGCCTCGCGGCCGTCAGGCGTCTTCAGCGACGGCTCGATGGCTGGGAACAGCGACAGCACGGGCACGCCGAGTTCGACGCACTGCTCGGCGACATGCATCAGCAGATCGACCGACACGCGCTCGACGCCGGGCATCGACGGCACGGGCTGCCGTTCGTTGGTGCCTTCGACGACGAACACCGGGTAGATCAGGTCGTCGGTGGTCAGGCGGTTTTCGCGCATCAGGCGCCGGGAGAAGTCGTCGCGGCGCATCCGGCGCGGACGATGAAGCGGATGGAAGCTCATGGCGATTTGGCAGAAATCAGGGCAAGAAAGACCTTACGGAACCCTTAGGTCATTTTCGAGACCGTTGGTATATGATAGCGATCGAGCGGCACGCGTCGCGCGCTGCTCCCCGCTTCTCCTCCCTGAGCGGGTGCCTGTCGTTATTCGATTAGGCTGTTTGACCCGCCGTTCAACGGCGGGTTTTTTTATGAGCCGGCCGAATTCGCAGGCGCCGTCAGGTGCGCACGCCGAATCCGGCCGCGCGTTGTCCGATCATTTTGCTACAGGCTCGCTTTTTTCGTCGGCGACGGACGGCCGCACCCAGCTTTCGATCAGTTCGTGCGCCTCGTCGAGCCCGACGCGCTTCATCGCCGAGAACAGCTGGACGGTCAGCTTCCCCTTCACGCCCTGGTCGCGATACGCGTCGAGCCCCTTTTGCGTGGTTCGCAACGCGTTGATGCTCTCTTGCCGCGTCAATTTGTCGCACTTCGTTAGCAGCGTGTGGATCGGCTTGCCGGTCGGCGTGAACCACTCGATCATTCGGCGATCGAGATCGGTCAGCGGACGACGCGAATCCATCATCAGGATCAGGCCGCAAAGTTGCGACCGGGTCGCGAGATAGGACGACAGCAGCATTTCCCAGTGGGCCTTCGCGGCCCCCGGTACTTCCGCGTAGCCGTAGCCGGGCAGGTCGACGAGGTTCGCGACGGGTTCGTCGGCCGGCCCGACGGAGAAGTAGTTGATGTGCTGTGTACGGCCGGGCGTCTTCGACGCGAACGCGAGCCGCTTCTGGTTGCACAGCACGTTGATCGCCGTCGATTTGCCGGCATTCGAGCGGCCGGCGAATGCGATTTCCGGTTGTACCGTCGGCGGCAGGTCGCGCAGATGGTTGACGGTCGTGTAGAAGCGGGCTTGATGGAGCAAAAAGGCCATGGGGGGAACCGGTGGGACGGGCGGCACGAGCCGCTTGGTGGAGGCGGGGTAGCCCCGATAGGCGCGGGAGCTTTCAGCGCGATATTGTACAATACGCCGGTTTTGCCGAAGGGTTGCGGGCGCCTGCCTCGCGCTTTTATGCAGCTTCTGCGGTAGACTGGTCGACGTCGTTTTTTGCAGAACCTCTAATTCCCACAAGACGAAACAGGGTGTGCGAATGAATCGACTGTGCAAGTCTCTGATGGTGCTTCAGGTTGCAGCAGGGTTCGTAGGTTTCGTGGTGGAGGCAAAAGCGGCGGATGCGGCAAAGCCGGATCTGGACCGCGGCAAGGCGATTGCCGGACAGGTCTGTGCGTCGTGTCATGGCGCCGACGGCAATAGCGCGTCGGGCAGTTTTCCGAAGCTCGCCGGTCAGCATCCCGAATATCTGGTCAAGCAGTTGAACGACTTCAAGACCCAGCCGGGCGCGAAGGGGCCGGCGCGGACCAACGCAGTGATGGTCGGGTTCGCGAGCGCATTGAGCGCGGCCGACATGCGCAATGTTGCCGCGTATTACGGGTCGCAGACGATGAAGGTCGGGGCCGCGCGCGATGCGGCGACCGTGCCGATCGGCCAGAAGATATACCGCGGCGGCATCGCGGAAAAGGGTGTGCCCGCCTGCGCGAGCTGTCACGGGCCGACGGGGCAGGGGATTCCGGTCCAGTACCCGCGGCTGTCGGGGCAATGGGCGGATTACACCGTTGCCCAGTTGACCGCGTTCCAGCAGGGTGCCGGCGCGCGCAACAACAACGAGGCGATGCATCAGATCGCGTCGCGTCTGTCGGATACCGAGATCAAGGCCGTCGCGGATTACATCGCCGGCCTGCATTGAACGGACAGTCGCGAATGGAATGACCGGGCGTCCGAAGGGCGGCCGGAGTCAGAACAAGAAAAGGGTGGGGCGCCGCGCTTGCGGCCGCCTTGCCCTTTTTTGTTGTCAGTCGGAGTTTGAATGAGCGTTACCACGTCGGGGTTGCAGTCGAAGTCGGGTCAGAGTGCGTCCAGGCGCGCGGTCGAGCTGTTGAGCTCGATGCGCTTCGCGATTGCGCTGCTGGTGGTGCTGTCGATTGCCAGCATCATCGGCACGGTCCTGACCCAGGACGACCCGTATCCGAACTACGTGAACCAGTTCGGGCCATTCTGGGCGGACATCTTCCGCTCGCTCGGCCTGTACAACGTGTACAGCGCGTGGTGGTTCATGCTGATCCTGATCTTCCTCGTCGCGTCGATCTCGCTGTGCGTGATCCGCAACGCGCCGAAGATGCTCGCCGATGCGAAGAGCTGGAAGGACAAGGTCCGTGAAGGCAGCCTGCGCGCGTTCCATCACAAGGCCGAATACACGGCGTCGGGCACGCGTGCGACCGTGGCTGCCACGCTCGCCGCGTTCGTCACCAAGGCCGGTTACAAGCACGTCGTGCGCGAAACCGACGGCGCGACGCTGATCTCCGCGAAGCGCGGTGCGCTGACGAAATGGGGCTATATCTCCGCGCACCTCGCAATCATCGTGATCTGTATCGGCGGCCTGCTCGACAGCAACCTGCCGATCAAATTCCAGATGTGGATGTTCGGCAAGAGCCCCGTCAACACCAGCGCGACGATCAGCGATATCCCGGCCGACCATCGCCTGTCCGCGTCGAACCCGACGTTCCGCGGCTACGCTTGGGTGCCGGAAGGGCAGTTCGTGTCGACGGCGATCCTGAACCAGCCGAACGGGTCGCTGATCCAGGACCTGCCGTTCTCGATCCAGCTCAACAAGTTCATCGTCGACTACTACACGACCGGCATGCCGAAGCTCTTCGCGAGCGACATCGTCGTGATCGATCGCGAGACGGGCAAGAAGATCCCGGCGCGTGTCGAGGTCAACAAGCCGTTCACCTACAAGGGCGTGTCGATCTACCAGTCGAGCTTCCAGGACGGCGGCTCGCAGATGCAGATGACGGCCTACCCGATGACGGGCGATAACGCGAAGACGTTCGCGGTGAAGGGCACGATCGGCAGTTCGACCCCGCTGCAGATGTCGGGCAGCGACGGCGACACGATCGAGTTCTCCGACTTCCGAGCGATCAACGTCGAGAACATGGCCGACGCGAGCGGCAAGCCGGACGTGCGCGGCGTCGCGAAGACGGAGACGCTGAAGGAAGTGTTCGACGATCGGCTCGGCTCGGGCGCGAAGACGTCGAAACCGATGCAGCTCCACAACATTGGCCCGTCGGTGCAGTACAAGATTCGCGGCAAGGACGGCCAGGCGCGCGAGTTCAACAACTACATGCTGCCGGTCGACATGGGCGGCGCGCGCGTGTTCCTCGCCGGTGTGCGCGCGAGCCCGAACGATCCGTTCCGTTACATGCGCATTCCGGCCGACAGCGAGGATTCGATCGGCGAGTGGATGCGTCTGCGCGCCGCGCTCGAGGATCCGGCCGTGCGCGCCGAAGCCGCCGCGCGTTTCGCGCAGCGTTCGCTGCCGGGTACCGATGCATCGCTGCGGACCCGCCTGCAGGACAGTGCATCGAAGGTGCTGACCCTTTTTGCTGCAAGCGACGACAGCGTCGGCCGCGGCGCCGACGGCCAGCCGATCGGCGGCTTCCAGGCGGTCGCCACGTTTATCGACCGTTCGGTGCCGAAGGCCGAGCAGGAAAAGGCCGCGAGCCTGCTGTTGCGCATGCTCGAGGGCTCGATGTGGGAAGTCTGGCAGATCGCCCGCGAGCGTGCCGGCGAGCCGCCGGCGCAACAGGGCAACGACACGGTACGCTTCGTGCAGAACGCGATCAATGCGCTATCCGACAGCTTTTTGTATGGATCGCCGGTCTATTTACAGCTTGATTCATTCAAGCAGGTGCAAGCTTCGGTATTTCAGTTGACGCGCGCACCGGGCAAGAATCTGGTGTATCTTGGCAGCCTGCTGTTGGTCGCCGGCATCTTCTCGATGTTCTACGTGCGCGAGCGGCGCCTCTGGTTCTGGCTCAAGGATGGCGGCTCCGGCGTCGATGTGGTGATGGCGATGTCGACGGCCCGCAAGACCTTCGATTTCGAGAAAGAATTCGTGCAGACGCGCGACGCGGCCGGCGCCGCCTTGCGCGCCGCACCCCGCGATGCCGCGCCCGCCGGTGCGACCGCGACTGCCCGTCCGCCCGCCGGCGACGGTTCCGATTCCGAGAATTCCACCCGGTAACATCATGGATCTCACTCAAGTTTCCTCTTCCCGTTCAGGTCCCGCCCAGGCCTCGATTTCGGCACCGTTGTTCGACGACCGCCCGTTCCTCGCCCGCCTGTCGCTGGTCGACTGGCTGTTCGCTCTGGCACTCGTGGTGGGCGCGGGCTATGCGTTCGTGCACTACAACGAGCACATGAATTACTACGACAAGGCGGTGATGATCGGCACCGTGCCGGCGCTTGTCGTGCTCGGCTGGCGCTGGAAGCCCGCGCGGCTGCTGATGGCGTCGATCGCCGTGCTGTCGTTGCTGTCGATCCAGATCTATCAGGGCGACCTCACGCGTGCCGATTCGGCGTTCTTCCTCAAGTATTTCCTGTCGAGCCAGTCCGCGATCCTGTGGATGAGCGCGTTGTTCGTGCTCGCGACGATCTTCTACTGGATCGGCTTGCTCGCGCGTTCGGAGTCGGGCTCGGCGATCGGTCAGAAGCTCACGTGGTTCGCGGTGCTGATGGGCTTTACCGGGCTGATGGTGCGCTGGTACGAGTCCTACCTTATCGGTGCCGACGTCGGGCACATCCCGGTGTCGAACCTGTATGAAGTGTTCGTGTTGTTCAGCCTGATTACCGCACTGCTGTATCTGTACTACGAAGGCCACTACGGCACGCGTGCGCTGGGCGCGTTCGTGCTGCTGGTCATCAGCGCCGCCGTCGGCTTCCTGATGTGGTACTCGGTCGCGCGCGATGCGCAGCAGATCCAGCCGCTCGTGCCGGCGCTGCAGAGCTGGTGGATGAAGATCCACGTGCCGGCGAACTTCATCGGTTACGGCAGCTTCGCGCTGTCGGCGATGGTGTCGGTCGCGTACCTGATGAAGGAGCGTGGCGTGCTCGCCGATCGTCTGCCGACGCTCGAGGTGCTCGACGACGTGATGTACAAGTCGATCGCGGTCGGTTTCGCGTTCTTCACGATCGCGACGATTCTCGGCGCGCTGTGGGCTGCTGAAGCATGGGGCGGCTACTGGAGCTGGGACCCGAAGGAAACCTGGGCGCTGATCGTGTGGCTCAATTACGCGGCATGGCTGCACATGCGTCTGATGAAGGGCCTGCGTGGCACGGTCGCCGCGTGGTGGGCGCTCACGGGCCTGCTCGTGACGACGTTCGCGTTCCTCGGCGTCAACATGTTCCTGTCCGGGCTGCACAGCTACGGCAAGCTGTAAGATTTCCGACGCTGGTCCGACAAAAGACCGCCGGTGCACTGCGTGCCCGGCGGTTTTTCTTTTGTAACGGGCGGGCGGCCCACGCGTCGAACGGCGCATGATGGGTCGGGTCGAACGCTCATGAAGCATGCGCGCCGCGCATGCACGAGGAGCCGCACGATGTGGATCAAACCCCCTTTGCGCACCCTGCTGACCGGCAGCGATATCGCGCAAAGCGACATTACGCCGCGCACGATATTCGAGAACCGGCGGCGCGTCCTGCAGGCCGCCGGCGTGGCGGCCGCGGGGGGACTGCTCGGCGGCAGCGGTGCGGCGTTCGCTGCCTATGCGTCACCCGACGCCCGGGCGACGAAGCTCGCGGCGAAAACCAACACGAAGTTCGTCGCGGCCGACAAGGTGACGCCGTTCAAGGACATCACGTCCTACAACAACTTCTATGAATTCGGCACCGACAAGGGCGACCCGGCGCAGAACGCGGGCACGCTCAGGTCGCGTCCGTGGCGCGTGAGCGTCGAAGGCGAGGTGCTGCACCCGAAGGTGTTCGATCTCGACGAACTGCTGAAGCTCGCGCCGCTCGAGGAGCGCGTGTACCGGCTGCGCTGCGTCGAGGGCTGGTCGATGGTGATTCCGTGGATCGGCGTGCCGCTGTCCGAGCTGATCAAGCGCGTGCAGCCGACCGGCAACGCGAAATACGTGCAGTTCGTCACGCTGGCCGATCCGTCGCAGATGCCGGGCCTGTCGACGCCGGTGCTCGACTGGCCGTACTCGGAAGGGCTGCGGATGGACGAGGCGATGAATCCGCTGACGCTGCTGACGATGGGCGTCTATGGCCAGGTGTTGCCGAACCAGAACGGCGCGCCGGTGCGGATCGTCGTGCCTTGGAAGTACGGCTTCAAGAGCGCGAAGTCGCTCGTGAAGATCCGCTTCGTCGACAAGCAGCCGAAGACGAGCTGGAACACGTATGCGCCGAACGAATACGGCTTTTATTCGAACGTGAACCCGAACGTCGATCATCCGCGCTGGAGCCAGGCGACCGAGCGGCGGATCGGAGAGGACGGCTTCTTCACGCCGAAGCGCAAGACGCTGATGTTCAATGGCTACGGAGACCTCGTCGCGTCGATGTATCAGGGCATGGACCTGAAGAAGAACTTCTGAGCGCGATGGCGACAAACGACATGCCTCCTTCGACGCTGACGCCGGCGCGCGCAACCGGCACGAGCGCGGCCGCAGCAGGCACTTCCCGGGCGGGCGCAGCGGGTCCGGCGCGCACGGCTGCGCCGCGCTGGCTCGCGCCGGCCAAGGTGCTGCTATTCGCGGCCGGCCTTTATCCGCTCGCGCGTCTCGTGCTGTTCGGGCTGACCGACCGGCTCGGCGCGAACCCGATCGAATTCATCACGCGCTCGACCGGCCTGTGGACGCTGGTCATGCTGTGCGTCACGCTCGCCGTCACGCCGCTTCGTCGCGTGACGGGCGTTCCCGCGTTGCTGCGTTTTCGCCGGATGATCGGCCTGTTCGCGTTTTTCTACGCGGCGATGCATTTCACGACGTATCTGTGGTTCGACAAATGGTTCGACGTCGTCGCGATCCTGAAGGACGTCGGCAAGCGCCCGTTCATCACGGTCGGCTTTGTGGCGTTCGTACTGCTGATTCCGCTCGCGGCGACGTCACCGCGCGCGATGGTGCGCCGGCTCGGCCGACACTGGGCGACGCTGCATCGCGCGATCTATGCGATCGCGCTGTTCGGCGTGCTGCACTTCTGGTGGATGAGGGCTGGCAAGCACGATCTCGCGCAGCCGAAGCTCTACGCGACGATCGTCGCGGCGCTGCTCGGCTGGCGGTTGCTCGTGTGGGGATGGCGGCGCATCCGCGTATGACGAGGCTGGCCTGAAAAAAACGAAAGGCGATGACCGGGAAGTCATCGCCTTCGCGTCGCCAAACCGCGTGAGCGGCGGCGCGGGATTATTGCGTGGCGGCCGGGCCGGATGCCGGCGCAGCGGTTTTCGATGCGCTGTTCGACAGTTCGGGCGACAGCGTGAGCGGCGTGCCCGAAGAGTCGGGAATACTGTCGGACGACGCGTTTTCATCGGTCGGGGTGACATCCGACGGCGGCGTGTCCTGCTGCTGGATGGGCTTTGCCGGCAACGGGGGCACGGTGGGCAGATAGAGCGCGCCGCTTTGACCGCAGCCGGCAAGAATCGCCAAAGCCGCTACAATCGCGCTCATCCGGAAAACGACTCGCATGATCGTCCCTGAACAATTGAACCGATAGAGTTTAGCATGCCCGATACTGATTACCTGACCCGCGCCGAGGCCGTGCTGGCGGCCGTCGAGCGTACCGTCGACGCCGCAAATGACGGCGACCATGACATCGATCTCGAGCGCAACGGCAGCGTCCTGACGCTGACGTTCGAGAACGGCTCGAAGATCATCATCAACCTGCAGCCGCCGATGAAGGAAGTGTGGATCGCCGCGAAGGCGGGCGGTTTCCATTACCGCTTCCTGGACGGCGAATGGCGCGATACGCGCACCAGCACCGAGTTCTTCTCGGCGCTCTCTGAATACGCGACGCAGCAGGCCGGCCTGCCGATCACGTTTAGCGCGTAACGATCGACGGCCATCGGCGCCCGCAGGCCGGGCCTGAAACGTCGTACCAAAGAAAAAAGCGCCCCGCGGGCGCTTTTTTCATGCGCGGGCCGCTGGGTCAGTGGCCGCGGAACAGGTTCATGATGTCCTGCTTTTCCTGTTCGTCGACGTGCGGCACCGAATCGTCGGCGCTCTGCGCCGCCGGCGCTTGCGGCACGCCGACCGTCGACACGAAGCCGTGCCCCGGCGTGAACTCGGTGAAGTACAACTCGCCGCCAAGCGACTGGACGTCGTCCGGCATCGTCGGCTTGAATTCCGGCACGCCCTTGAGCGCGGCACCCATGTAGTCGATCCAGACCGGCAGCGACAGGCCGCCGCCGGTTTCGCGATCGCCGAGGCTGCGCGGATTGTCGTAGCCGATCCATGCGATCGCGGCGAGCGTGTGCTGGTAGCCGGCGAACCATGCATCGTGCGAGTCGTTCGTCGTGCCGGTCTTGCCTGCGAGGTCGCCGCGTTTCAGCACGTTGGTCCGCGCCCCCGTGCCGCGCTGCGCGACGCTCTGCAGCAGGCTGTTCATCACGTACGCGTTGCGTGCGTCGATCGCGCGCGGCGCGTTCTCCTCGGCGACGAGCGGCTGCGCGCGCACGACGATCGCGCCGTTCGGATCGGTGACTTCCGCGATCAGGTACGGATTGATGCGGTAGCCGCCGTTCGCGAACACCGAGTACGCGCCGGCCATCTGCAGCGGTGTGACCTGGCCCGCGCCGAGCGCCATCGGCAGATAGGCCGGATGGCGATCGGCATCGAAGCCGAAGCGAGTGATGTACTGCTGCGCGTACTTCGTGCCGATGTGGTTCAGGATCCGGATCGACACGAGGTTGCGGGAGCGCTGCAGCGCGGTGCGCATCGACATCGGGCCCTCGAAGCCGCCGCCATAGTTTTTCGGCTCCCACGGCTGGCCGCCGGTTTCTGCGGCGCTGAAGTACAGCGGGCCGTCGTTGATGATCGTTGCCGGCCCGAGGCCCTTGTCGAGCGACGCCGAGTAAATGAACGGCTTGAACGACGAACCCGGCTGCCGCCACGCCTGCGTGACGTGGTTGAACTTGTTCTTGTTGTAGTCGAAGCCGCCGACGAGCGAGCGGATCGCGCCATCCTGCGGCACGATCGAGATGAATGCGCCCTCGACCTGCGGCAACTGCGTGATCGACCACTTGCCGGCGTCGTTCTTCATGACACGGACGATCGCGCCCGGGCGGATGCGGCGATTCGGCTGCGCATTGGCTGACAGCGCGCTCGATGCGAAGCGCAGGTTGTCGCCTTCGACCGTCGCGCTGCTGCCGTCGATGAAGGCGACCGTGATCTGGCGCGGGGTTGCCGCGGTCACGACCGCCGCGATCAGTTCGCCGTTGTCGGGATGTTCGAGCAGCGCATCGTCGATCGCCTGCTCGCGGTCGTCCGCGGCGGCCGGCAACTGGATGAAGCCTTCCGGCCCGCGATAGCCGTGGCGGCGCTCGTAGTCCATGATGCCCTTGCGCAGCGCGGTGTACGCCAACTGCTGGTCGGCGGAATCGATCGTCGTGACGACGTTGAAGCCGCGCGTGTAGGTTTCCTCGCGGTACTGCGCGTACATCATCTGCCGGACCATTTCCGCGACGTACTCGGCGTGCACGCTGAACTCGCGACCCGCGCCCTTGACGACGAGCGGCTGCGCGACGGCTTCGTCGTACTGCTCGCGCGTGATGAAGTTCAGCTCGAGCATGCGCTGCAGGATGTACTCCTGGCGCACCTTCGCACGCTTCGGATTGACGACCGGGTTATACGCGGACGGCGCCTTCGGCAGTCCGGCGAGCATTGCGGCTTCCGCGAGCGTGATGTCCTTCAGGTCCTTGCCGAAGTAGACCCGCGCGGCGCTCGCGAAGCCGTACGCGCGCTGGCCGAGATAGATCTGATTCATGTAGACCTCGAGAATCTGATCCTTCGTCAGCGCACGCTCGATCCGGTACGCGAGCAGCATCTCGTAGATCTTGCGCGTGTAGGTCTTTTCGCTCGACAGGAAGAAGTTGCGCGCGACCTGCATCGTGATCGTGCTCGCGCCCTGCGACGCGTGGCCGTTCGTCAGCGCGACGACGCCGGCGCGGACGATCCCGGTGAGGTCGACGCCGCCGTGATCGTAGAAGCGCGCGTCCTCGATTGCGAGGATCGCCTTCTTGAGCGAATCGGGCACATCCTTGAAATGGACGATGTCGCGGCGCTCTTCGCCGAATTCGCCGATCAGCACGTGATCGGACGTATAGATGCGCAGCGGAACCTTCGGACGATAGTCGGTCAGCGCGTCGAGCGACGGCATGTTCGGCCACGCGACGACGAGCGCATAGCCGAGCACGAGGCCGCCGGCCACGACGAGCGCCACGCACATTGCGACGAGGCCGAGCACGGCCTTCTGCCACCAGGGCCGTTTCTTCGGCTCCGGGGCGGGAGGCGGGGACGTAGGAGACGTGGATTGCATAGGCATACCGGAAAACAGTCCCGCGATTATAGCTGCCCGGTATGACCGGCCCTGACGCGGGGGGCTCCCGCCGGAAAGCCGCGGGTCGCCGTGCGGACAGCATAGCGTCTGCGCGGCCGTCACGAGCAGGGGCTGGCCGTCCGGCCGACTGTCCGGGCAGCGCGCCGCTTTGCAGAATCAGGCCTCGGAAACGCGGCATGAGCCGCAACGATCGCGGGAGGCTGGGATGGCGGGACGATGGGTGGCGCGGTACGTGCCGGGCAGACACCGTTCGACGGGAATCGACGTCGGGGCGGACGAGGTGAGGGTGGCCGTGCTGAGCCGGCTCGGCCGGGCCGCGGATGTGCGCGTCGAAGGACTCGAGCGGGAGCCGGTGGGGTTGGCGGGCGGCCCGGACGATGCGCGCTGGGCCGCGGTGTCGCGCGCGTTGGCCGCGGCGGTGGCGCGGCTGTCGGCGGCCGGTGTGCGCTGCGATACGCGCGGCGTGATGGCGTTGCGCGACGACGAGATGCGGACCGCGACGCTTGATCTGGCCGGGCGCGACGACGTCGCGGACGCCGCACGGCAGGCGGCCGAGCGCATCTCGGGGCTGGCGCCGGACAGCTTCGCATTCGACTGGCGGCAGGACGGCGGCGCGCACGCCGGCGAGATCGCGGTCGCAGTCGCTCCGCAGGCGTTGCTGGAGCGGCGCGTCGACGTGGCCGCGCAGGCTGGCGTCGACCTGACGGCCGTCGACGCCGAGTCGGCCGCTGCGTTGCGCGGGTTGCGCTATGCCGCGCAGTTCGAACTCGACGCGCATGGCCCTTATGCGGCGTTCTGGTTCTGCGACACGGGCGTGCATGGCTGGCGGGTCGACGGCGAGCTTGCCGCGCCGGTGCTCGCGCTGTCCGGCGGAGATCGCACGACATTCTGCGATGCATTGCGCCAGTGCGCGCTCGAGCCGGTGCGCAGCGTGCTCGTGGCTGGCGGCGAGCGATGCATCGCCCGTTTTCAGACGTCGGTGGCGGACATCGGCGATGCGCTCGGCGCGGCCGCCGTGCCGTTCGATTGCACCGGCTGGGACGGTCTGCTGGCCGAACCCGCCGGCTCGTCGGGCGGTCCGGCGTTTGCCGTGGCAGTCGGGCTGGCACTGCGCGGGGTGTGGGAATGATCGCCGATCCTGCATTCGGGCGGGCCGTGGCCGGCCCCGCCGCGCTCGGCGGTTTCAATCTGCTGCCGCACCGTGAGCGGCTGGCGCAGCGGCTGCGCCGTCGTCGGGCCGCGCAGTGCGGGGCGGCGATCGTGCTCGGCGTACTCGGGGCCGTGCTGTGGACGGGGGCGGCGGCAGCGTGGCGAGCGCGCGTGGATGCCGAGCGCGCAAGCGTGGACGCGCGGCTGCGGCAATGGCAGCCGCAGGTGGACGCCGCAAAGCGCGCCGCCGGGACGGCCGCCGAACTTGCGCAACGCGATGCGCAGGCGGCCGTGCTCGCAGCGCCTTTCCGGCGTGTTGCCAGGCTGCTCGCGACGCTCGCGCAGGTTCGGGACGATACCGTCCGGCTCGACGCGTTGCGCACGACCCCGTCTGGCGTCGTGCTCGATGCGCGCGCCGTAAGTTACCGGGCGGCCGCGCGATGGCTTGCCCTGATCTCAACCGACGAGCGCAACTGGCGAATCGACATCGGCGAGCTGAGCTCGGCTTCGGCTGCAGGTATGCCGTTCCGGTTCTCCGTGCAGGTGCGCTGGCAGGATCGCGAGCCTCGACGGAAAGCCGCGGGAGGCGGTGCATGACGGCGATCGCGCATGGATCCATGTCGAGAGACGCCGGCTGGCCTGGCCGCATGCGGCGCGTGCGGTCGGGCACGGCGCACGCCGTGGGCTGCGTGCTCGCATGCGTGGCCGTGATGGCGGGTGGCGTTCATTTTGCCGATAGCGCCGACTGGAGCGGGCTGGCGCACAGCCGTGCGTTGCTGGCAGCTTCGCGAATGCGCGCCGCCGATGCGCAGCGCGTGCTCGCGGCCGCGGCGCAGCCGGGTGATACCGGTCCGGCGGCCGGGACGAACGCTCGCGTGGCACGTCCGCCTGCGTGGCCCGTACTGATGCTGGAACTTGCCGATCTCGCCGGCGCGAGCGGGTTGCGGGTCGTGTCGATCGAGCCGCGGCACGCGGACGGCGCAGCGCCGGATGGACGGCGCACGGTGCGCATCGTCGCGGACGGCGGATACCCGGCACTGCTGCGCATGGTCGGCGGGCTGGCGAGCTTCTCTGCGCTGGCAGTGCCGTCGGTGTTGCATATCGAGCGAAAACCGCCGGGGTTGCGGGTGGACATGTCCGTCGACGTGTTTCCGGCGCTGTCTTGGGGCGGTGCCGGGGACGAGGCGGCGCGCGTTCTTGCCTCGGGTGGCCCGGGCGACGATCCGTTCGGCGGCGCCGGCCAGCCCACGGCAGTTGACGATCAAGCGCCGCGTCTGGCCGGTACGATTCGCGACGTGCGGGCCGGCCTCGCGCTGTTCGACGCCGGCGACGGCGCGTTCGTGGCCGTCGCACCGGGGGAAGCGCTCGGGGCGTCCCGTGTGATGCGCGTCGATGCCGGTGCCGTGATGCTTGCGACGGCCGATGGCGCGCGCCGGTTCGTCGTCGGCAACGGAGGTCGCCCATGACGACGTGCCGGTGGTGGGCAATCGTATTCTGGATCGGGGCGAGCGCTACCGCGGCGACCATGGCGCGTGCGGCATTGCCGCCTCTGCCGCCGCCCGGGTGGCCGTTTGCATCTATGCATGCGCAGGCCGAGGACACGCCGCTGCCGGCAGGCAGCGTGCCCGACGGGGAGGTCGGCGCCGCTTCGGCCCAGGCTGATCCGCGGCCGTTCAGCGACGCGGCGCGCGCGGCGGTTCAGGCAGAACCCGTCGTGCCGGCGCCGTTGCTGGAGGGGCCGCCGATTCCATTGCCGCCGCCTGCGCGCATGAGCGATGCTGCGGCACGGCACGCCGGCGATGCCGACGATGCGCGCCGGATCTCGCTGAACCTGCAGGGCGTCGGACTCGCGGCCGCGTTCGATGCGCTTGCGCGGTTTACCGGGCTGAACATCGTCGTCGGCGAGCAGGTGCACGGTACCGTGACGTTACGTCTGAACAATGTCCGCTGGCGCGATGCATTCGATACGTTGCTCGACACGCACGGACTCGCGATGTCCCGACGCGGCAACGTGGTCTGGGTCACGCCGGCGGCCGAGCTGGCGGCGCGGGAGCGCGAGCGCTTCGAAGTGCACGCACGGGCGGCCGAACTGGAGCCGCTGGCGAGCCGGACCTTCGCATTGCACTATCCGCGTGCGCAGGACGTACAGCGGCTGCTCGCCGGTGCGACCGGCCAGCGCCTGCTGTCGAAACGCGGCGCCGCGGCGGCCGATCCGCGCACGAACCTGCTGTTCGTCACCGATCTCGCGCCGCGCATCGCGCAGATCGCGGGCCTGATCGACGCGATCGACCGGCCGTCGCGGCAGGTCCGGATCGAGGCGCGCATCGTCGAAGGCGAACAGGGCTTCTCGCGCAACCTCGGTGTACGCGTCGCATTGCGCGCGCAGGGGCGGTCGCCCGCGGCCGACGGCGCGGCGTTCGCGGCGGATGCGCGCAATGCAGCCGACCTTGCCGCGCGGCCGCTGGGCGGCTTCGAGGCGGCGACGGCCGGCTTCACGCTGTTCGCCGCGCCGCTCAGCCGGGTGCTCGATGTCGAACTGAGTGCGCTCGAGGCGCAAGGGCGGGGCCAGATCGTCTCCAGGCCGCGCGTGGTCACGGCCGACCGCGTAAAGGCGATCGTCGAGCAGGGCTCGGAGTTGCCGTATCAGGCCAAGGTGGGCAACGGCGTGAGCGGCGTGCAGTTCCGCCGCGCGACGCTGAAGCTCGAGGTCGAGCCGCAGATCACGCCCGACGGGCGCGTCGTGCTCGATCTGGACGTGACGAAGGACAGCATCGGCGAGCCGACTGCGGCCGGGCCGGCCATTCATACGAAGCACGTGCAGACGCGCGTCGAGGTCGAGGACGGCGGAACGGTTGCGATAGGCGGGATTTACGAGCAGTTGAACCGGGACGATGTGACGCGAGTGCCGCTCTTGGGCAAAATACCGGTACTGGGCGCGCTTTTCCGGCATCGTGCACGGCGCGACCAGCGCAGCGAACTGGTCGTCTTCATCACGCCGACGGTCGTGGGCGCGCGTTGCGAGACGGCCGGCGCAGGCGGCGCGGATGCGGAAAAATCGGGGCCTGAAGCCGGCGGAGCAGGCTCGACAAGGCAGCCGCTTTGCCAGTAAGCTGCGCCACACACCAGCAAGATTCAAGCAGAGGAAGCCGTTGCAAGCGCGGGACCCACATGCAAACGTATTTTTCGTCGGCCTTATGGGAGCGGGTAAGACCACCGTGGGCCGTGCGGTCGCGCGTCGGCTCGACAGGACGTTCTTCGACTCCGACCACGAAATCGAGGCCCGCACGGGTGCGCGCATTCCGGTGATCTTCGAGATGGAGGGCGAGGCCGGGTTTCGCGACCGCGAGTCACAGGTGATCGCCGATCTCACGCAGCGCGAGAACATCGTGCTCGCGACGGGCGGCGGCGCGGTACTGCGGCCTGAAAATCGCGATTGCCTGAAAAGCAGCGGCATCGTCATCTATCTGCGCGCCAATCCGCACGATCTTTGGCTGCGCACGCGCAAGGACAAGAACCGCCCGCTGTTGCAGACCGAAGATCCGAAGGCGCGTCTCGAGGCGCTCTACGAAGTGCGCGACCCGTTGTACCGCGAATGCGCGGACTTCGTCATCGAGACCGGCCGTCCGTCGGTCAACGGTCTCGTCAACATGGTGCTGATGCAACTCGAACTGGCAGGCGTCATCGCCAAGCCGCTACAAGCATGATTACCGTCAACGTCGACCTGGGCGAGCGCGCCTACCCGATTCACATTGGTGCCGGCCTGATCGGCCGCACCGAGCTGTTCGCCCCTCACATCACCGGTTCGTCGGTCACGATCGTCACGAACACGACTGTCGATCCGCTGTACGGCGACACGCTGCGCGCGGCGCTCGCGCCGCTCGGCAAGCGCGTGTCGACGGTCGTGCTGCCGGACGGCGAGGCATACAAGAACTGGGAAACGCTGAACCTGATCTTCGACGGCCTGCTGACCGACCGCGCGGATCGCAAGACGACGCTCGTCGCACTCGGCGGCGGCGTGGTCGGCGACATGACGGGCTTTGCCGCCGCATGCTACATGCGCGGCGTGCCGTTCATTCAGGTACCGACGACGCTGCTGTCGCAAGTCGATTCGTCGGTCGGCGGCAAGACGGGCATCAACCACCCGCTCGGCAAGAACATGATCGGCGCGTTCTACCAGCCGCAGGCAGTGATCGCCGATATCGGCGCGCTGACGACGCTGCCCGATCGCGAACTGGCGGCGGGCGTTGCCGAAGTCATCAAGACGGGCGCGATCGCCGATGCCGAATTCTTCGACTGGATCGAGGCGAACGTCGACGCGTTGAACCGTCGCGAGCCGGCCGCGCTCGCGCATGCGGTGAAGCGCTCGTGCGAAATCAAGGCGAGCGTGGTCGCCGCCGACGAGCGCGAAGGCGGCCTGCGCGCGATCCTGAACTTCGGCCATACGTTCGGCCATGCGATCGAGGCCGGCCTCGGCTACGGCGAATGGCTGCACGGCGAAGCGGTCGGCTGCGGAATGGTGATGGCAGGCGACCTGTCGGTGCGGCTCGGCCTCTTCGACGAAGCGTCGCGGCAGCGGCTCGATGCCGTGATTGCCGCCGCGCACCTGCCGACTCGCGGGCCGGCGCTTGGCGACGCGCGCTACATGGATCTCATGCGCGTCGACAAGAAAGCCGAAGCCGGCGCGATCAAGTTCATCCTGCTGAAGCGATTCGGCGATACGCTGATCGCGCAGGCACCCGACGAAGCCGTGTTCGCTACACTGGCGCAGACGACCCGGTAACGGTGGCCCGGATGCCCCGGCGCCCCTGACATGGAGGAGACGTGAGCGAGACATCCAGCAGCACATTGCCCGAGACCGGACGCGCATCCGTCGCGGTGCTGGCCGAGCCACCGACGCTGGCGGCGCTGGAAGCCCATCTCGCTCCGTATGCCGCGCACGCGTCGCAGTCGCGCGGCCGCCGCCATCCGGAAACGCCGCCGGCCGCGCGCACCGAATTCCAGCGCGACCGCGACCGCATCGTTCATTCGACCGCGTTCCGCCGGCTCGAATACAAGACGCAGGTCTTCGTCAATCACGAAGGCGACCTCTTCCGCACCCGCCTCACGCACAGCCTCGAAGTCGCGCAGATCGCGCGTTCGATCGCACGCAACCTGCGGCTCAACGAGGATCTCGTCGAAGCGATTTCGCTCGCGCACGATCTCGGCCATACGCCGTTCGGCCATGCCGGGCAGGATGCGCTGAACGCATGCATGCGCGAGCACGGCGGCTTCGAGCACAACCTGCAGAGCCTGGCCGTCGTCGACGAGCTCGAGGAGCACTACGGTGCGTTCAACGGCCTGAACCTGTGCTTCGAAACGCGCGAAGGCATCCTCAAGCACTGCTCGCGCGAGAACGCGCGCAAGCTCGGCGCGCTCGGCGAGCGCTTCCTGCAGGGCCGCCAGCCGTCGCTCGAAGCGCAGCTCGCGAACATCGCGGACGAAATCGCGTACAACAACCATGACGTCGACGACGGTCTGCGCTCCGGCCTGATCACGATCGAGCAGCTCGCCGAAGTCGAGCTGTGGCAACGCCACTACGAAGCGGCGCTCGCCGAATTTCCGCATCTCGAAGGCCGCCGCCTCGTGCACGAGACGGTGCGCCGCATCATCAACACGCTGATCGTCGACCTGATCGACGAGACCACGCGCAATCTCGTGCGCGTTGCACCCGCGTCGCTCGACGACGTGCGCGCCGCGCCGCCGCTCGTGGCACACAGCGCGACGGTCGCCGCGCAGGCGGCAGCGCTCAAGCGCTTTCTGTTCAAGAACCTGTACCGCCACTACAAGGTGATGCGTATGGCGAACAAGGCGCAGCGCGTCGTCACGGGGCTGTTCGACGCGTTCATCGACGATCCGCGCCTCTTGCCGCCGCCATACCAGTCGGACGACGCAGCGCAGCAGCCGCGCCTCGTCGCGCACTACATCGCAGGCATGACCGACCGCTTCGCGTTGAAGGAATACCAGCGACTGTTCGTCATCAACGACAACTGACTGTCACAAACGATCACTAGACTTCGCCGGTTCAATGGCGATGGGAATGTTGCACACGCTGTTGGTAACGTTTTCATAGGAGAGGTGTCGATGAAGAAGAAGCCTGCGGGGACCCTGGTTCGTTCGATCGCGCTCGGCGGCGCGCTGATGTTCGGTGTGCAGCACGCGGCGTTCGCCGTGACGGAGATCCAGTTCTGGCATGCGATGGAGTCGGCGCTCGGCGACCGCGTCAACGAGATCGCCGCGCAGTTCAACGCATCTCAGAGCGATTACAAGATCGTGCCGGTCTTCAAGGGCACTTACGACCAGGCGCTCGCGGCGGGCATCGCCGCATATCGCAGCGGCAACGCGCCGGCGATCCTGCAGGTCTATGAAGTCGGCACCGCGACGATGATGCAGGCGAAGAAGGCCGTCGTGCCCGTCTATGACGTGTTCAAGCAGGCTGGCGTGCCGCTCGACGAAAAGGCGTTCGTGCCGACCATCGCGAGCTACTACAGCGACGCGAAGACGGGCCATCTGGTATCGATGCCGTTCAACAGCTCGACGCCGGTGCTGTACTACAACAAGGACGCGTTCAGGAAGGCCGGGCTCGACCCGAACCAGCCGCCGAAGACCTGGGCCGACGTGAAGGCCGACGCGGAGAAGCTGCGCAAGTCCGGGATGGCCTGCGGCTTCACCACCGGCTGGCAGGGCTGGATCCAGCTCGAGAACTACAGCGCGTGGCATGCGCTGCCGTTTGCGAGCCGCAACAACGGCTTCGACGGTACCGACGCGGTGCTCGAATTCAACAAGCCGCAGCAGATCGCGCACATCGCGTTCCTGCAGCAGATGGTGAAGGACGGCACGTTCACGTACGCGGGCCGCAAGGATGAAGCGTCGGCGAAGTTCTACAGCGGCGATTGCGGGATTCTGACGACGTCGTCGGGCGCGCTCGCCAACGTGCAGAAGTTCGCGAAGTTCAGCTACGGCACCGGGATGATGCCGTACGACGCGAACGTGAAGGGCGCACCGCAGAACGCGATCATCGGCGGCGCGAGCCTGTGGGTGCTGGCGGGCAAGGATCCGGCGACCTACAAGGGTGTCGCGAAATTCCTCGCGTTCCTGGCCTCGCCGGCCGTGGCCGCGAAGTGGCACCAGGATACGGGCTACCTGCCGGTCACGACGGCCGCGTACGAGCTGACGCGCCAGCAGGGCTTCTACGCGAAGAACCCGAGCGCGGAAACCGCGATCAAGCAGATGATGAACAAGCCGCCGCTGCCTTATACGAAGGGGCTGCGTCTGGGCAACATGCCGCAGATCCGCACGGTGGTCGACGAAGAGCTGGAGCAGGTCTGGGCGCAGAAGAAGTCGCCGAAGGACGCACTCGATTCGGCGGCGTCGCGTGGCGACGAGCTGCTGCGCCGCTTCGAGAAGTCGGGTAGCTGAGCGCGCATCGCGTTCGTGCCGCCGGCCGCCGTGTCGCACATGCGCACGGGCGGGCCGGCGGCGCGGTTTCCTTTCCGTTTCGCCTGACCGGATCCCCGCGATGCAATCCCGTTCCCGTTTCGGCGCTAGCCTGCTGCCGTACCTGCTGATCGCGCCGCAGCTCGCGATCACCGCCGTGTTCTTCCTGTGGCCGGCCGGCGTCGCGCTATGGCAGTCGACGCAGATGCAGGATGCGTTCGGCACGTCGAGTGAATTCGTCGGCTTCGCGAATTTCGCGAACCTGTTCACCGACCCGCTGTATCTCGACTCGTTCCGCACGACGCTGGTGTTCAGTTCGCTCGTCACGGTGAGCGGACTCGTCGTGTCGCTGCTGCTCGCCGCGTGCGCCGATCGCGTGATCCGCGGGGCGCGCGTGTATCGCACGCTGCTGATCTGGCCGTACGCGGTCGCGCCGACGATCGCGGCCGTGCTGTGGGCGTTCCTGTTCAATCCGAGCATCGGCCTCGTGACTTATGCGCTCGCGAAGAGCGGCATCGTGTGGAACCACGCGCTGAACGGCGGCCAGGCGATGTTCCTTGTCGTGCTCGCGTCGGTGTGGAAGCAGGTGAGCTACAACTTCCTCTTTTTCTACGCAGGCCTGCAGGCGATCCCGCGCTCGCTGATCGAAGCGGCGGCGATCGACGGCGCAGGCCCGGTCCGGCGTTTCTTCAACATCGTGCTGCCGCTGCTGTCGCCGACGAGCTTCTTCCTGCTGGTCGTGAACCTCGTGTACGCGTTCTTCGACACGTTCCCGGTGATCGACGCGGCCACCGCGGGCGGCCCCGCGCAAAGTACGAAGACGCTGATCTACAAGATCTTCACGGAGGGCTTCCAGGGGCTCGACATCGGCAGTTCGGGCGCACAGTCGGTCGTCCTGATGATCATCGTCGTCGGGCTCACGGTGATCCAGTTCCGCTTCGTCGAACGCAGGGTGCAATACGCATGATCGAAAATCGCAAGGGCTTCGACCTGTTCTGCCACGCGGTGCTGATCGCGGGCGTCGTGCTGATCGTGTTCCCGGTCTACGTCGCGTTCTGCGCGGCGACGATGAACGCGCAGGAAGTGTTCACGATTCCGCTGTCGCTGGTGCCGAGCACGCACCTGCTGGAGAACATCGCGTACATCTGGGGGCACGGCAGCGGCGGCACGACGGCGCCGTTCGGCCGGTTGCTCGTCAACAGCTTCGTGATGGCGCTCGGTATCGCGGTCGGCAAGATCGCGATGTCGATCCTGTCCGCGTACGCGATCGTCTACTTCCGCTTCCCGTTCCGCAACACGGCGTTCTGGCTGATCTTCATCACGCTGATGCTGCCGGTCGAGGTGCGGATCTTCCCGACGGTGCAGGTCGTGTCGACGCTGCACCTGACGAATACCTACGCAGGGCTCACGCTGCCGCTGATCGCATCGGCGACCGCGACGTTCCTGTTCCGCCAGTTCTTCATGACGTTGCCCGACGAACTGATGGATGCAGCACGCATCGACGGCGCTGGGCCGCTGCGCTTCTTCTGGGACGTCGTGCTGCCGCTGTCGAAGACGAGCATCGCGGCGCTGTTCGTGATCACGTTCATCTATGGCTGGAACCAGTATCTGTGGCCGATCCTGATCACGACGGAAGCGTCGCTGTCGACGGCGGTGGTGGGCATCAAGACGATGATCGCGAGCGGCGACGCCGCGACCGAATGGCAATACGTGATGGCGGCGACGCTGCTGGCGATGATTCCGCCGCTCGTCGTCGTGCTGGCGATGCAGCGCTGGTTCGTGCGCGGCCTCGTCGATTCCGAAAAATAGACAACGGACGGCAACCGGGAGAAGGGACCAAGTATGGCTGCGCTGAGCTTGAAGGGCGTCAGGAAATCCTACGACGGCAAGCAGCACGTGCTGCACGGCATCGACGTGGAGATCGCCGACGGTGAATTCATCGTGCTGGTCGGCCCGTCGGGCTGCGGCAAGTCGACGTTGCTGCGGATGATCGCGGGGCTCGAGACGGTGACGGACGGCGAGATCGAGATCGGCGGGCGCGTGGTCAACGCGCTGGAGCCGAAGGATCGCGATATCGCAATGGTGTTCCAGAACTACGCGCTGTATCCGCACATGACGGTCGCGCAAAACATGGGCTACGGGCTGAAGATCCGGGGCCTCGAGCGCGCGACGATCGACGCGCGGGTGGCCGCGGCCGCGAAGATCCTCGAGCTGGAGCCGCTGCTCGCGCGGCGGCCGCGCGAGCTGTCGGGCGGTCAGCGGCAGCGCGTCGCGATGGGGCGCGCGATCGTGCGCGAGCCGTCGGTGTTCCTGTTCGACGAACCGCTGTCGAACCTCGACGCGAAGTTGCGAGTCCAGATGCGTCTCGAAATCCAGCGGCTGCATGCGCGGCTCGCGACGACGAGCGTGTACGTGACGCACGACCAGATCGAGGCGATGACACTCGCGCAGCGCGTGATCGTGATGAACCGCGGCTACGCGGAGCAGATCGGCGCGCCGGTGGACGTGTACGAGAAGCCGGCGACCGTGTTCGTCGCGGGCTTCATCGGATCGCCGGCGATGAACCTGATGCACGGCCGGCTGTCGGAGGATGGCGCGACGTTCACGGTCGCGGGCGGCGGCCCGGCGCTGCCGGTTGCCGGCGCGCCCGGCATCGGCACCGAGATCGCCACCGGGCGCGACTGGGTGCTCGGCGTGCGGCCCGAGCACATGATGCCGCAGCCGGGCGTCGCGCAGGCGGCGCTGCCGGTCGATTCCTGCGAACTGCTCGGCGCGGACAATCTCGCGCACGGCCGCTGGGGCAATCACGACGTCGCGGTGCGGCTGCCGCATGCGGATCGTCCCGCGCGCGGCACGGCGCTGGGTGCCGCGCTGCCGGCGCACCGGCTGCACTTCTTCGATCCCGAGACCGGCCGGCGTGCCGGCTGAACCGACGAACCTGTCGTGAGGCTAACGATGACTTCCCGTACCGACTGGCCCTATCCGCGCGTCGTCGCCCATCGCGGCGGCGGCACGCTTGCGCCGGAGAACACGCTCGCCGCGTTCGACGAGGGCGCGCGACGCGGTCACCGGATGGTCGAGTTCGACGCGAAACTGTCTGCCGACAATGTGACGTTCCTGCTGCACGACGACACGGTCGACCGCACGTCGAACGGCAGCGGAGCCGCAGCGGGCATGCGTTATGCGGCACTCGCCGCGCTCGATGCGGGCTCGTGGTGCGATGCACGCTTTGCCGGCGAGCGGATGCCGACGCTCGAGGCGGCGGCGGCGCGCTGCCTCGCGCACGGGCTGGCCGCGAACGTCGAGATCAAGCCGTGCCCGGGACGCGAGCGCGAGACGGGGCAGCGGGTGGCCGCCGATGCGGCCACCTACTGGCGCGATGCGGCGGTGCCGCCGCTGCTGTCGTCGTTCTCGTTCGATGCGCTGCAGCAGGCGCGCGCGAGCGCGCCGCAACTGCCGCGCGGAATGCTTTACGAGGCGGTGCCGGACGATTGGCATGCGCAGGTCGTCGGCGCGCTCGGTTGCGTATCGCTGCATGCAGACCACAAGCGACTGAACGAACCGCTGGTGCGGGCGATCAAGGCGGCCGGCCTGCGCATCCTCGTCTACACGGTCAACGACCTCGAACGGGCGCGCGAACTGGTGCGCTGGGGCGTCGATGCGGTGTGCACGGACCGGATCGACCTGATCGGCCCCACGGCGCTCGACGACATCGTGTAACGCCGCAGACCCGGCAAAACCCGGCACGGGAACGTGACCGATGCGAAAAAAACGACGCCCCGGCGGGATTCCGACCGGGGCGTTTCGCATGGCGGGGGCGTTACTCGAGGAAAAATCCGCTACAAATTGCAGCAGGATTAACCATTCCCCAAATATTCGACTACGCTTAGAAGCGGTAGCCGACGTTCAGGTACGTGACGATCGGATTGAGCGAGATGTGAGCCTTCGACGTCTCCGTCAGCGTACCGACCTGCGTGCGGCGGGCCGTCGTGAAGGTTGCGGTCACGCTGACCGGGATGTACGAAATCGACAGGCCCGCGAACCAGTGTTTCGTGAAGTTGTACGTGAAGCCGGCGTTGAATACGGGCGCCCACTGGTTGCTGGTCGTTGCGCTGGTCGGGCCGCCGAGCACGCCGTTCTCGAACGCGCTGTTCGTGATCTTCGCGCCGGTGAACCAGATATACGTCGCGCCCACGCCGACATACGGACGGAATTTCGCGTTGGCGTCGTTGAAGTGGTAGCGAAGCAACAGGGCGGGGCTCCACTGGTACGCGCGGCCGAGTACGCCGAAGTTTTCGAACTGACCCTTGCCGGTGATGTCGAACTTCGGCGGTATCCCCATGACGAGTTCGGTGGAGATGTGGTCGGTGACGAAGTAACCCGCTGCAAGCCCAAGGGTGTCGGCATCGCTGATGCCCGCGCCGGTATTGGGAATGGACTGATTGATGGGCGTGCCGCCGACGCCGTAGACGTAAAGCGGATCGCTGCTGTCCTGCGGGGATAGATGGAACCATCCGGTGCTGACGTAGATGTCCCCTGCAGATTGTGCGTGTGCCGTACCGCCCGCGAATGCGAATGCGAGCGCCGCGGCCCCCGAAATGGCCAGTTTTCGTTTCATTGTGTCTCCTCCGATCAAAGGCGTGCTCATTATGACGACTGCGTTTAAAACCAAACAAGCTCGCAAGTTAGAGCTTTCTCCCTAGGATTCGCACGATCGTACGCTTCCGCGCCCCGTAGGGACAGGCATTCTACGCAGGTGCGCACTTTCGGACCTCCGGGTATTTCCTAACGCGTTCAAACGGACATTCAGCATGGCACGGTTAGCACGACTCTATGTTCCCGACCAGCCGCAGCACGTGATACTGCGCGGCCTGGATCAGCAACCCGCGTTCGTCGACGACCAGGACTACGAGCTCTTCATCGATTGTCTGAAGGCCGCGGCACGCGATCATCATCTTTCGGTGCACGCCTATGTGCTGCTCCCGCGTCAGGTGCAACTCCTGGTGACGCCGAGCGACGAGGCGAGCCTGCCGAAGGCGATGCAGGCGGTCGGCCGCCGCTACGTCGCGCATTTCAACCGGCGTTATTCCCGGCGCGGCACCCTGTGGGAGGGCCGCTATCGCGCGACGGTGATCGAAGGCGAGCGCTATTTCCTGCTCGCGAGCCGGGTAGTCGAGATGAGCCCGGTACGTTCGCAACTCGTCGCGACGCCCGAGGCGTATCGTTGGTCGAGCTACCGGCATCACGTCGGGCTCACCGTCGACAGCCTGATCACCGACCATCCGCTCTACTGGGCGCTCGGCAACACGCCGTTCGACCGGCAGCGCGCGTACAAGGAGCTCTGCGAGCAGCCGCTCGACGAACGGCAGGCCGATCAGCTCCAGCAAGCGACGTTGAAGGGCTGGGTGCTTGGCGGCGAAAACTACCGCGAGTGGGCGGCGCGTACGGCGAATCGGCGCGTGTCGCCGCTGCCGCGCGGACGCCCCAGAAAGGTGCGTGAAAACACGCCGCCGATCCAGCAGTAGCACGGGGAAGGCGGACTGCGAGGCGGCGCCACGGGCGCCGCTTCTTTTTGCACCAAAACGTTGCGTCCCCAATAAAACAGCACCATATCGGGGCGATCGTTTAATTGGGGTTCTATCAATAGGTTTTTGTTGCTATTCCTTTGATTCGTCGCGTATATTCCGAATTCCGGTGGCCCGGGCACAGCTTGCCCAACCACTGTCGGCCGTGCCGTCTCCCGTCGGGAGCGGGAGCGACGGCAACAAAAAAATGGTTCAACGGCCCTCGAGGCCCCCTTTACGACGGTGTCCCCATGAACGACCACCAGCAGCCGCTCGCCGCGGTGCCCGCCGCACAAGGTCTGTACGACCCGCAAAACGAACACGACGCCTGTGGCGTCGGCTTCGTCGCTCACATCAAGGGCAAGAAGAGCCACGAGATCATTCAACAGGGTCTGAAGATCCTCGAAAACCTCGATCACCGCGGCGCGGTCGGTGCCGATCCGCTGATGGGCGACGGCGCGGGCATCCTGATCCAGATTCCGGACGCGTTCTATCGCGAGGAGATGTCGAAGCAGGGCGTGACGCTGCCGCCTGCCGGCGAATATGGGGTCGGCATGATCTTCCTGCCGAAGGAGAACGCGTCGCGTCTCGCTTGCGAGCAGGAGCTCGAGCGGACGGTGCGGGCAGAGGGGCAGGTCGTGCTGGGCTGGCGTGACGTGCCGGTCGACCATACGATGCCGATCTCGCCGACGGTGAAGGCGAGCGAGCCGCTGATCCGCCAGATCTTCATCGGTCGCGGCAAGGACATCATGGTGACGGACGCGCTCGAGCGGAAGCTGTATGTGATCCGCAAGACCGCGAGCCACCGCATCCAGGCGCTGAAGCTCAAGCACGGCAAGGAATACTTCGTGCCGTCGATGTCGGCGCGCACGGTCGTCTACAAGGGGCTGCTGCTGGCAGGCCAGGTCGGCGTGTACTACCGCGACCTGCAGGACGCGCGCGTCGTTTCGGCGCTCGCGCTCGTGCACCAGCGCTTCTCGACCAACACGTTCCCGGCGTGGGAACTGGCTCACCCGTACCGGATGATCGCGCACAACGGCGAGATCAACACCGTGAAGGGCAACGTCAACTGGCTGAATGCGCGTACCGGCGCGATCGCGTCGCACGTGCTCGCCGACGACCTGCCGAAGCTGTGGCCGCTGATCTATCCGGGCCAGTCCGACACGGCATCGTTCGACAACTGTCTCGAACTGCTGGTAATGGCCGGCTATCCGCTCGTGCACGCGGTGATGATGATGATCCCGGAAGCGTGGGAACAGCACACGCTGATGGACGAGAACCGCCGCGCGTTCTACGAATACCACGCTGCAATGATGGAGCCGTGGGACGGCCCGGCCGCGATCGCGTTCACCGACGGCCGTCAGATCGGCGCGACGCTTGACCGTAACGGCCTGCGGCCGGCGCGCTACATCGTGACCGACGACGACCTCGTCATCATGGCGTCCGAAGCCGGCACGCTGCCGATTCCCGAATCGAAGATCGTAAAGAAGTGGCGCCTGCAGCCGGGCAAGATGTTCCTGATCGACATGGAACACGGCCGCATCATCGACGACAAGGAACTCAAGGACAACCTCGCAAACGCGAAGCCGTACAAGAGCTGGATCGACGCCGTGCGCATCAAGCTCGACGAGATCGAGCCGAAGGCCGAGGACGTCGCGGCCGGCCGTTCGCAGGGCGCCGCGCTGCTCGACCGCCAGCAGGCGTTCGGCTATACGCAGGAAGACCTGAAGTTCCTGATGGCGCCGATGGCGCAGCAGGGCGAAGAGGCCGTCGGTTCGATGGGCAACGACTCGCCGCTCGCGGTGATGTCGAACAAGAACAAGACGCTCTATCACTACTTCAAGCAGCTGTTCGCACAGGTCACGAACCCGCCGATCGACCCGATCCGCGAGAACATGGTGATGTCGCTCGTGTCGTTCATCGGCCCGAAGCCGAACCTGCTCGACACGAACAACATCAACCCGCCGATGCGTCTCGAAGTGTCGCAGCCGGTGCTCGACTTCAAGGACATCGCGAAGATCCGCGCGATCGACCAGTACACGGGCGGCAAGTTCAGCGCATACGAGCTGAACATCTGCTATCCGGTCGCATGGGGCAAGGAAGGCATCGAGGCACGCCTCGCGTCGCTGTGCGCGGAAGCCGTCGACGCGGTGAAGTCCGGCTACAACATGCTGATCGTGTCGGACCGCAAGACGGACGCCGAGCACGTCGCGATTCCGGCGCTGCTCGCCACGTCGGCGATCCACACGCACCTCGTCCAGCAAGGGCTGCGCACGAGCACGGGTCTTGTCGTCGAGACGGGCTCCGCACGTGAGACGCACCACTTCGCGCTGCTCGCGGGCTACGGCGCGGAAGCCGTGCACCCGTACCTCGCGATGGAAACGCTCGCGAAGATGGCAGAAGGCCTGTCGGGCGACCTGTCGCCGGAGAAGGCCGTCTACAACTTCACGAAGGCGGTCGGCAAGGGCCTGCAGAAAGTGATGTCGAAGATGGGCATCTCGACGTACATGTCGTACACGGGCGCGCAGATCTTCGAAGCGCTTGGCCTGTCGAGCGACCTCGTCGAGAAGTATTTCAAGGGCACGGCATCGAAAGTCGGCGGCATCGGCCTGTTCGAAGTGGCTGAAGAAGCGATCCGCCTGCACCGCGACGCATTCGGCGACAACCCGGTCCTGCGCGACATGCTCGACGCGGGCGGCGAGTACGCCTACCGCGTGCGTGGCGAAGACCACATGTGGACCCCGGATTCGATCGCGAAGCTCCAGCACGCGACGCGCAGCAACTCGTACCAGACGTACAAGGAATACGCGCACCTGATCAACGATCAGACTAAGCGTCACATGACGTTCCGCGGTCTGTTCGAGTTCAAGGTCGAGCCGACCAGGGCGATCCCGATCGACGACGTCGAACCGGCGAAGGAGATCGTGAAGCGCTTCGCGACGGGCGCGATGTCGCTCGGTTCGATCAGCACCGAAGCGCACGCGACGCTCGCGATCGCGATGAACCGGATCGGCGGCAAGTCGAACACCGGTGAAGGCGGCGAGGACCAGAAGCGTTACCGCAACGAACTGCGCGGCATTCCGATCAAGTCGGGCGAGACGCTGAAGTCGGTGATCGGCGACGAGATCGTCAGCGATATTCCGCTGAAGGACGGCGATTCTCTGCGCTCGAAGATCAAGCAGGTCGCGTCGGGCCGCTTCGGCGTCACCGCCGAGTACCTGGCATCGGCCGACCAGATCCAGATCAAGATGGCGCAGGGCGCGAAGCCGGGCGAAGGCGGCCAGCTGCCGGGCCACAAGGTGTCCGAATACATCGGCAAGCTGCGTTACTCGGTGCCGGGCGTCGGCCTGATCTCGCCGCCGCCGCACCACGACATCTACTCGATCGAGGATCTGGCGCAACTGATCCACGACCTGAAGAACGTGAACCCGAGCTCGAGCATCTCGGTGAAGCTGGTATCGGAAGTGGGCGTCGGCACTGTCGCGGCCGGTGTTGCGAAGGCGAAGGCCGATCACGTCGTGATTGCGGGCCACGACGGCGGCACGGGGGCTTCGCCGCTGTCGTCGGTCAAGCATGCGGGCACGCCGTGGGAACTCGGCCTTGCCGAAACGCAGCAGACGCTGGTGCTGAACCGTCTGCGCGGCCGGATCCGCGTGCAGGCCGACGGCCAGATGAAGACGGGCCGCGACGTCGTGATCGGCGCGCTGCTCGGTGCGGACGAATTCGGCTTCGCGACGGCGCCGCTCGTCGTCGAGGGCTGCATCATGATGCGCAAGTGCCACCTGAACACGTGCCCGGTTGGCGTCGCGACGCAGGATCCGGTGCTGCGCGCGAAGTTCAAGGGCCAGCCCGAACACGTGGTGAACTACTTCTTCTTCGTCGCCGAGGAAGTGCGTGAAATCATGGCGCAGCTCGGCGTCGCGAAGTTCGACGACCTGATCGGTCGCGCCGATCTGCTCGATACGCGCAAGGGCATCGAGCACTGGAAGGCGAAGGGCCTCGACTTCTCGCGCGTGTTCTACCAGCCGGAAGAGTGCGAGGACGTCGCGCCGCGTCACGTCGACGTGCAGGATCACGGCCTCGAGCGTGCGCTCGACCACGTGCTGATCGAGAAGGCGAAGGCCGCGATCGAGAACGGCGAGCATGTGTCGTTCATCCAGCCGGTGCGCAACGTGAACCGTACCGTCGGCGCGATGCTGTCGGGCGTGATCGCGAAGAAGCACGGTCACGACGGCCTGGCGGACGACGCGGTGCACATCCAGCTGAAGGGCACGGCCGGCCAGAGCTTCGGTGCGTTCCTCGCGAAGGGCGTGACGCTCGACCTCGTCGGCGACGGCAACGACTACGTCGGCAAGGGCCTGTCGGGCGGCCGGATCATCATCCGTCCGACCAACGACTTCCGCGGAAAGTCCGAGGAAAACATCATCTGCGGCAACACGGTGATGTACGGCGCGATCGAAGGGGAAGCCTTCTTCCGCGGCGTGGCGGGCGAGCGTTTCTGCGTGCGCAATTCGGGCGCGACGGCGGTCGTCGAAGGCACGGGCGACCATGGCTGCGAATACATGACGGGCGGCACGGTCGTCGTGCTCGGCGAAACCGGGCGCAACTTCGCGGCCGGCATGTCGGGCGGTCTGGCATACATCTACGATCCGGAAGGCACGTTCGCTGCGAAGTGCAACAAGTCGATGGTCGCGCTGGATCCGGTGCTGCAGCAGGCCGAGCAGGAGCGCACGGTCGATCGCGCACTCTGGCACGCGGGCACGACGGACGAAGTGCTGCTCAAGGGGCTCGTCGAGCGTCATTTCCAGTTCACGGGTTCGCCGCGCGCGAAGTCGCTGCTGGAAAACTGGGACGCGGCGCGCCGCCAGTTCGTGAAGGTGTTCCCGCACGAATACAAGCGCGCGCTGGGCGAGATCGGTGCGAAGAAGGCGGCGAAGGAAGTGCTGGCCGCCTGAGCGACGAACGACATAGCGAACGCCGCGCGCGCATGACTGCCGCGCGCGGCTCCCCCACCCGATACACCGAACAGAAGAGCACCTTATGGGCAAGGCAACCGGTTTTCTGGAGTTCGAACGCCGCCACGAGGCGTACGAAGCACCGCTCACGCGCGTGAAGCATTACAAGGAATTCGTCGCGGCGCTGACCGACTCGGACGCGAAGGTCCAGGGCGCGCGCTGCATGGATTGCGGCATCCCGTTCTGCAACAACGGCTGCCCGGTCAACAACGTCATTCCTGACTTCAACGATCTCGTCTACCGTCAGGACTGGCAGCAGGCGATCGAAGTCCTGCATTCGACCAACAACTTCCCCGAGTTCACGGGCCGTATCTGCCCGGCGCCGTGCGAGGCAGCATGCACGCTCGGGATCAACGACGATCCGGTCGGCATCAAGTCGATCGAGCACGCGATCATCGACAAGGCCTGGGCGGAGGGCTGGGTGAAGCCGCTGCCGGCCGAGCACAAGACCGGCAAGAAGGTCGCCGTCGTCGGTTCGGGCCCCGCGGGGCTTGCCGCCGCGCAGCAACTCGCGCGCGCCGGTCACGACGTGACGGTGTTCGAGAAGAACGATCGCGTCGGCGGCTTGCTGCGTTACGGGATCCCCGACTTCAAGCTCGAGAAGTGGCTGATCGATCGCCGCATGCGCCAGATGGAAGCGGAAGGCGTGACGTTCCGCACCAGCGTGTTCATCGGCAAGGATCCGCTGCCCGAGTCGATCGGCAACCTCGCGAAGGAAACCATGTCGCCGGAGAAGCTGAAGGAAGAGTTCGATGCGGTCGTGATCGCGGGCGGCTCGGAAACGCCGCGCGATCTGCCGGTGCCGGGCCGCGAGCTCGCCGGCGTGCATTTCGCGATGGACTTCCTGCCGCAGCAGAACCGCGTGAACGCGGGCGACAAGCTGGTCGACCAGCTCGTCGCAAAGGGCAAGCACGTGATCGTGATCGGCGGCGGCGATACGGGCTCGGACTGCGTCGGCACGTCCAACCGCCACGGCGCGAAGCACGTCACGCAGTTCGAGCTGCTGCCGCAGCCGCCGGAAGAGGAAAACAAGGCGCTCGTGTGGCCGTACTGGCCGATCAAGCTGCGCACGTCGTCGTCGCATGAAGAAGGCTGCGAGCGCGACTGGGCGGTGGCGACGAAGCGTCTCGAAGGCAAGAACGGTAAGGTCGAGAAGCTGATCGCCGTGCGCGTCGAGTGGAAGGACGGCAAGATGCAGGAAGTGCCGGGCTCCGAGTTCGAGATGAAGGCCGACCTCGTGCTGCTCGCGATGGGCTTCACGCAACCGGCCGCCACCGTGCTCGAGGCATTCGGCGTCGCGAAGGACGCACGCGGCAACGCGCGTGCGGCGACCGAAGGCGATCGCTCGTACTACACGTCGGTGGACAAGGTGTTCGCCGCAGGCGACATGCGTCGCGGCCAGTCGCTCGTCGTCTGGGCGATCCGCGAAGGTCGCCAGTGCGCGCGTTCGGTCGATGCATACCTGATGGGGCATTCGGAACTGCCGCGCTAAGCTGCATTGCGCGAGCGGGTTTCGACGAAAGCCGGGCGTCCGAAAGGGCGCCCGGTTTTTTTATGCCCGGCGCGGCCGCCTGCTGTTGCTGACCCTCGTCGTTTCCGCCGGGCGTCGCCTAACCTGATCACATCAGGCGTTGATTTTCCGTGATTCCGCTTCCTTTCGTTTTGTAATAATCCTTGAAAACTGTCATATCATGTCGCCCCTCCGGCCGCGTTTGCATGGCGGCTGCATATGACTGACCCCATTTACAAGGACTCTGGATGGAAGCATTCGTGCATGGGCTGATCGACGCCGTCAACGGCGTGCTGTGGAACTACGTGCTGATCGCGCTGCTGCTCGGCGCCGGCGCGTGGTTCACGTTGCGGTTCCGGATGATCCAGCTGAAGGCGTTGTTCCTCAGCATGAAACTGGTCGGCAGCAAGGGCGAGCCGGGCAGCATCTCGTCGTTCCAGGCGTTCGCGACGGGCCTCGCGAGCCGCGTCGGCACCGGCAACATCGCCGGCGTCGCGGTCGCGCTGACGGTCGGCGGCCCGGGTGCGATCTTCTGGATGTGGATGACGGCGCTCGTCGGGATGTCGTCCGCGTTCGTCGAGGCGACGCTCGCGCAGATCTTCAAGGTGTCGCACCCGGACGGCAGCTATCGCGGCGGCCCCGCGTACTACATCCAGACGGGCCTGCGTTCGCGTGCGTTCGGCGTGCTGTTCTCGCTGTCGCTGATTCTCGCGTTCGGCTTCGTGTTCAACGCGGTGCAGGCCAATGCGATTGCCGACGCGTTCCACACGTCGTTCGGCTGGCGCCGCGAGACGGTCGGCCTCGGACTCGTGCTGCTGAGCGCGCCGATCATCTTCGGCGGCATCCGCCGGATCGCGACGGTCGCGCAGGTGATCGTGCCGCTGATGGCGATCGGCTATCTCGCGCTCGCGGTCTATGCGGTCGCGACGCACATCGCACTGGTGCCGGGCGTGATCGCGCTGATCGTGAAGAGCGCGTTCGGCATCGAGCAGGCGGCCGGCGGCCTGACCGGCTATGCGGTCAGCCAGGCGATCGCGATCGGCGTGAAGCGCGGGCTGTTCTCGAACGAGGCGGGGATGGGCAGCGCGCCGAACGCGGCCGCGACCGCGAGCACGCGGCACCCGGTCACGCAGGGGCTGATCCAGATGCTCGGCGTGTTCGTCGACACGATCGTGATCTGCAGCGCGACCGCGTTCGTGATCCTGCTGTCGGGCCAGTACGAACTCGGCACCGGCATGGAAGGCGCGGCGCTCACGCAGCGCGCGATCTCGAGCCACGTCGGCGACTGGGGCGGCATCTACATGGCCGTCGCGATCTTCTTCCTCGCATTTTCGTCGGTGATCGGCAACTACGCGTATGCGGAAGGCAACGTCGAGTTCATCACGAAGCGGCGCGGCGTGCTGCCGCTGTTCCGTATCGCGGTGCTCGGCATGGTGATGTTCGGCAGCGTCGGGCAACTGCCGCTCGTGTGGGCGATGGCCGATACGAGCATGGGGCTGATGGCGATCATCAACCTGATCGCGATCCTCGCGCTCGGCAAGTATGCGCATGCGGCGTGGCGAGACTATCGCCGTCAGCGCGCGCAAGGCATTGTCGATCCGGTATTCACGCGTAACACGATTCCCGAACTCGCACGCGTGCTGCCCGGCGACGTATGGGGCGAGCACGGTCCGCTGCCGCGTGCCGAGGCCGTGCGTGTAACGCCCTTGGCGGTGCGCGGGTCATGAACGGCGACCGGCTCCGTGCGTTCGTCGCGCTGATGCCCGACACGGCATCGCGCGATGCGCTGCACGCGTTGCCGGTCACCCGCGGCGCGCGGCGCACGCTGCCCGCCCAGTTGCACGTGACGCTCGCGTTCATCGGTGCGATCGAACGCGCACGGTGCGATGCGCTGGCCGAGCGACTGCCGGTGCTCGCGGCCGGGCACGCGCTGCCGTTGCAGCCGGTCGAGCGGATCGCGTGGTGGCCGAGCCTGCCGCGC